>NZ_JBEOXT010000025.1:0-135550 GCF_040296685.1 Streptomyces sp. NPDC002054 | reverse complement strand
AACGTCCTGTGGGCCATGATCCGCGACGGAGCGTGCTACCAAGCCGCACCACCGGTCACGGCGCGAGCTTGACAATGTCATTGGGAAGTCTCCTCGGTCGATCAGGTGTCATTCATGTCCGACTTGCCGCCGGTGTTGTCCGAGGCTTCCTCGGCACGCGAGCGGGCCGCCGCGATGCGGCGAACGCCGATCAGCAGGCCACTGTTCTGCTCGGTGGGGGCGTTCTCGTTCATTCCGTACTCCTTCTTGATCTCGATGGATCCCGCCGGGGTCCCGGAGGGAAATCTGTGAGTCAGCTCCCGGGGCTTCCGGCTACGGCCAGGGTGACCACCAGGACGCTGACGGCGACGACGTACACGAGGACGGCGAGCTGCTGACGCCAACCCCAGGGGGCGCGTGCGGTCAGCCGCGTTCCAGGCTGGAAGGGTCCTCAACAACCCACTCCACCCCACCGCCCTCCGGCCGGACGAAGACGGCGTTCTGCATGACGACTCGGGACTTGGGGTCCTCGAATTCGCCGATGAACTGCACGATGCCGGTGCAGCCCCTCAGCGGGTCGTGGATGTGGGTGCCCTCGCTGACCCAGCCGGGCACGGTCTGACGCTGACGAATACGGCTCTGGGTGGGCACTGCGCCTCTCCTCGGTCTCGGTCGGGCAACTGCACTCCGGCGACGCAGCGGGCCGCGGGTGTGACGTTGCGGACGGTCCTACGACCCGCTGCGAGGGGGAGGCCGCCTCTCCGGGCGGCTGAGACCAGTCAACTCCGCTGGCCAAGACCCCAACAGGGCATTCCACTAGGCACGTTGTAGGCACTCAGAAGGCAGATTCCGGCTACGATTTCGGCGCCCGGCTCGACCAGAGGACGGCGGGATGATGGCGAACGAAGCTCTTCGCAGACACAGAAACTCCCAGCGATGGACTCAGACCCAGGTCGCGGAGCGCGTGTGCGCTCAGGTTCAGGCAGCCACCGGGCGCGATCCGGAGCTTGATGCGAACTGGGTCTCCCGCCTTGAGCGAGGAGCCATCACGTGGCCTTCCGGTGACTACCGGGCCGCCTTGTGCGCGGTGTTCCAGGTCGTCAGCGAAGAGGAACTGGGCCTGTACCCGAAGGGGTCCGCCGCACCGGACGAAAGGCCGGCCGAAGAGGCTCCGTCTGATGATGTCCGATCCCTGGCCGCCGACACGGAGCTGTCAGCCCGGCTGGCTCGCCACGCGGCGGAGACCAACGTCAACGCGCTCGTACTGGAGCAGTTCGACGCTGACGTCGAACGACTCGCCCGGGACTTCGTCAGCCGGCCTTTGCCTCTCCTGATCCCGGAGATTCGCACGGCTCGGGGTGCGGTGTTCCGGTTGCTGGAGGGCCGCCAGCACCCCAGCCAGACCCGTCACCTCTACGTGGTTGCGGGGTGGTTATCCGGTCTCGCGGCGCATGTTTCGCTTGACCTGGGGGACCGCTCCGCCGCAGCTACTCATGCCCGCACGGTGGTGCAGTGCGCGGAGATCTCGGAGCACTCCCCGTTACGCGCATGGGCACGGTCGTTCCAGTCACTGGCCGCCTACTGGGCGGGGGACTACCGGCGGGCGGGAGACCTTGCACAGGCCGGGCATAGCGAGGGTCGAGGTCCCGGCGCGGGCACGATCAAGGCCCGGCTACTGAGCTTGGAGGCCCGAGCCCGTGCGGCCGAAGGGGACAATCGCAGCGCACTGCGGGTACTCGCGTTGGCACATGAGGCACGGAGTACTGCGGGACCCGACGAGTTGCCCGGGGTCTTCTCGTTTCCCGAGGCCAAACAGTGGGCCTACGCCGGTACCACCCTGTTGGCCGTAGGGGGCGACGAGCAGACCCGGCACGCCATAGGCGCTTCCAATCGTGCCGTTGAGCTGTACCACGCCGGGCCAGAGGGCGACCGCTCCCCCGGCGATCTACAAGCCGCCCACCTGGACCTGGCCACGGCCTACCTTGCGAGCGGCCAGGTTGAGAGGGCCGGTGCGAAGCTCTCGGAGGTCTTCACCGCCGAGGTGTTCACGGCGAGCATCACCATCAGGCTCCGCAATCTAGCCGCGCTCCTCGGAAGCGAGCCGTACCGTGGCGCACAGTCGGCAGTCGATCTCCGCGCGCACATTCACGAGGTGACCGTCCGGCCCGCTCTCGCCAGCAACCCCACGGAGCCCCGATGACCGCCCAGCCCACGCCTGATCATTTGGTCACCGACCGCGGCCTTCTTTCCACCAAGGCGTACGGCACGGGTCAGCACCTGGCCGCCCGCCAATCCCTCTACCAATGGCAGACCCCCAGCCACGACCTTCCGGGCATCGTCGTGAACGAACTGGCCGACGTACGCGGTGCGGTCGCGGACGTGGGGTGCGGAAACGGGAAGTTCGTCGCCCGGGTGCGGGAGGACCGTCACGACCTGGTGGTGCTTCCCATGGACGTGTCTCACGGCATCCTCGATGCCATTCCGGGGGCCCTCGTCGCGGATGTCCAACAGCTCCCCATCACCACTGGAGCCCTTGGTGCGGTGCTTGCGCTCCACATGCTGTACCACGTCGAGGACCAGGCCCAGGCCGTGCGGGAGCTGGGCCGTGTACTCGCGCCCGGCGGAATCGCGATCGTCTCCACCAACAGCAGGACCGACAAGCTGGAACTGGAGCACCTTTGGCGCCAGGCCGCGGGCGATGTGCTGGGCATCCAGGAGGGCCCGGCCCGGGTGCAGTTGTCTGCTCGCTTCACCCTGGAGGACGCGCCGGCGATCCTCGGTACGGTGTTCGGCGAGATCCGGACGATCCCCCTTCCCGGGGTGATCGAGGTGACCGACGCTGAGCCCGTCGTCGCGCACTTGGCCTCATACGAAGCCTGGGCGGACAAGATGGGCGTTCCGTTCCGGGAGACGATCGAGCGCGCGCGGGAACGGGTCAACGAGACCATTCAGGAGCAGGGTTCTTTCCGCGTCACTTGTCTTGGTGGCATGCTCGTCTGCCGATGAGCCCTGCTGCCCCGTACCCCTTCGCGTCCCTGCCCTCAAGCGACAAGCAGGCACACGCAGAAGAGGGCCACGCCGTAGAGCGCAATAGCAACGTGCAGCATCACCCATAGGCGGTGCAGCCGGATGCGATGCAGTCGAGGAAATCTGCTGGTGTGCTCATCGCGCGCTTGCACAAGCCCCTCTTTGGGCCCCAGCGCTCCACGCTCCACCAGGTCGGCGGTCAATGCCCGTGCCTGAGAGAGGTGGTAGGAAGCTCGTTCGTAGTACTTGGATACGGCAACAGCTCCGTACACGCCCGTCAGCACGACGAAGATGCATAGAGGTACAACGTTGAGCGTGAACTTCTGCTGAACGATCAGAGCGCTCAGAGCGGCCGTGACGACGATGAGGAGGTTCGTCAGTGTGGAGCGTTGGGTCTCGCACTGTCGTAGTTGCTCGCGGTGCTCTTTCCAGTAGGTGCGTATTGCCTCGTCTGAAGCGTCGGGCATGGAGCAACTCCTCCCCATCATCGGCACACTAGACACACGAGCCAACCGCTCCGCCGTGAAGGCGAGCCGCAGCAGTGGAGACACCGTAGCGTGAAGATCTTCATTAGTAGCGCCCGCAAAGGTCTAGAGGATGAGCGTGACGCCCTCGATGGGTTGATTCGCGCGCTAGGTCATACTCCAGTGCGATTCGAGGACTTTTCTGCGCAGGCCACCCCAAGCCGGGAGGCGTGCCTACGGGCCCTGGAATCTGCGGATGTGTGCCTCTTCCTCCTTGGCCCCTTCTACGGCTACGTCTTCCCTGAGACAGGGCAATCGGCTACGCATGATGAATGGGTGGCCGCGCAGGCAGCGGGGAAGCCAAGTTTCGTCTACCGCAAGAACGAAGTGGTGTTCGAACCAGATCAGCATAGTTTCGTGCGAATCTTGGAGGCTTACGCCACTGGAAGGTTCCGCGACTCCTTCCACACCTCGACTGAACTGATGACCAAGGTTGCTCAGAAGGTAAGGGAGCTGGAGTCGGCCGGATCGCCGTTGGCCTTCGCCAAGCTTGACCAGCAACCTGCCGTGCGCTGGGCTTCGGATGGCCAGGCTTCACAGACCGTCACCAACCACGACTCCGCGCTGGAAGTACACGTCGTGCCGCTCGATTTCCCCGGCTACTCAGCGCGGGAGCTGGACCAACTGGGTGTGTCCCTGCTGGAACGAATCCGGGCGACACGGGTGATCGGGAGCGAGGTAGCGCTGAACCCGATCACGTCTGATGAGTACATGGCCGTCAGCCTTGCCGTCAGTCGATCACGGCCGTGGGACAAGCCCCAGCGGGGCGAACTGCTGGAGTGCCGTCTCTACAAGACCGGGCAGCTCTCCACCCAGGCTTCGTTGCCCCGAGACGGCTCTGGCGCGATCTTGGATCCCGATGGGTTGCCTCGGCAGATTGCTGACCTGTTGAGGTTTTCCGGGGCGCTCAATATTGTCCAGGCGGACCGCGTCGTACTGGCGGCCGGCGTGTCGAACGAGGCGCTCTTGAGCGTGGACACCTTTGACCCGACGCGGTCCCGTCAGATTTCGAGGCCCCTGGGCTTTGGACGTTCGGGTCGCCCGCTGCGGACCGAACCCGATGAGTCCGTCACTCTGGCAGCCCTTGGGGCTGGCGCTGCGGAGGTGGCTCCTCATTTGGCGCGGATGCTGATCTTGCAGGCCAGTAGGTAGCCCCGAACCGACCCAGTGGACCAGGTGTGGACCGCCCGAGCCGGAGTAGGCCCCTGAGGGCAGGTAAGGGCCAGGTCAGCCATAGGGGGGACGCTTCCCGCAGCACTCTCTTGAAAACCGTTGGCCGACAGGGTGGCGCCTAACCGGTGAGGGTCGTGCGGTGCGGTTGAACCGCTGTCGGCGGGTCGTGGGATCAATCCGGACGCGGTGGACGCCCGGTAGGGCTGACCCGTCCGGGCCCGGCGCGGGGTGCGGGCCGGGCCCGGCGGGTTTCAGCGGGGGGTGCCCCTATGTCTTTGGTCAAGGTGGTCGGGTGGCAGTGTGGCTGTCATGAGTGATGAAGTGCCTGTTCGAGAGTCGGCGAGAGCATGCGGCCGTGTGACTTCTGCGGTCATCCGGTCGTGATGGACTCGGTCGAGGAGCGGGGCTGCCCCGTGTGCGGCGAGGCCGCTGAGGATCAGCCGGCTGCGGCTGGCCGGGGTTCGTAGAAGGTTCCGTCGCGGAGCATGGCGAAGAGGACGTCGGCCCGGCGTCTGGCGAGGCAGAGCAGGGCCTGGGTGTGGTGCTTGCCCTGGGCGATCTTCTTGTCGTAGTAGGTCCGCGATGCGGGGTCGGCCAGGGCGGCGAACGCGGAGAGGAAGAAGGCCCGTTTGAGCTGCTTGTTTCCCCGTCTGGAGGGTTGTTCGCCGCGGATCGATGAGCCCGAGCTCCGGGTGGCGGGGGCGAGACCGGCGTAGGCGGCGAGGTGGCCGGCGGTCGGGAAGGTGCTGCCGTCGCCGACCTCGATCAGGATGCGGGCTCCGGTCCTGACGCCGATGCCCGGCATCGACGTCAGGACCTTCGAAAGAGGGTGGGCGTCCAGGAGTTCTTCGATCCGTCCGGCCAGGAGTTTGCGCTGGTCAAGGACGGCGGTCAGGGATCCGGCCAGGCTTGGGACGATGAGGGCGGCGGCCTCGGTCCCCGGGACGGTCACGGTCTGTTCGTCCAACGCGGCGAAGATGTCCTCGACCAGACGCTCGGCCATCCGCGGCGCCTTCGGCCGCAGCAGCGTGACCAGCCGCCGTCTGCCGGCCTTGCGTATCTGTGCCGGTGACCCGAACCGCTCCAGCAGGGCCAGGACGGCCGGGTGCTGCAACCGCGGCCCCAGCACCCGTTCCAGTGACGGATGGATCTGGGTCAGCAGGCCGTGCAGGCGGTTCGCGACCCTGGTGGCTTCGCCGGCCAGGTCGTCGTCGAAGCCGACGATCATCTCCAGCTCGGCGATCGTCTCGTCCTCGCCGTCGATTGCGCGCAGCGTGTGGGGCATCGCGCGGGCGGCGTCCGCGATGATGAACGCGTCCTTCGCGTCGGTCTTGGCCTCGCCGGGGTAGAGGTCGGCGATCCGCCGCATCGTCAGGCCCGGCAGGTAGGCGACCGGGCAGCCCATGTCCCGGGCGACGGCCAGCGGCAGGGCACCGATCGAGGCAGGCTGGTCGACCACGACCAGCACCGTTCCGTGCTTGGCCTGCAGCTTGGCGAACAGCTCGCGGAGCTTGGGTTCGGTGTTGGGCAGGCGCTTGTCGAAAGCCTTCTTGCCGGCCGGGGTGACGGCGGTGGCATGGTGTTCGCCCTTGCCCACGTCCAGGCCGAGGAAGACGTCGATGTCGCCGGTGTCGATCACGTGCAGACCCCTCCATCACGCTTTCGTCCGGCCTTGCCTCGGCACCGAGCTGCCACATCCACGTTACGGAGAGCTCTTCCGGCCTGGGTGAAGCCGGTGCTCAAGCCCCTCATCAGCGGTCCGTCGATGCCTCCGGACCCGGTGACACCACCCCCCGGATCATCAAAAACAGGAGGGGGAAGTCATGCCGGACCCGAAGGCCGGAGGCCCCATTGCGGAGCCACGAAAAAGGTAACGGGGGGGGGTCAGCAGCGGGGGCAGGCGTCGCGGATTACGCGCCAGGTGAAGGTGGTGCTGCCGGTGGCGTTGGCTGCGTCTGTGGCTGTGACCGTGACCGTGCGGGTGCCGACGCCGCGGGCGACGCCGGAGATCAGGCCGGTTGTGGCATTGATCGACATGCCCGTCGGGAGGCCGGTGGCCGACCACCCGTAGGGCGCGGTTCCGCCGGAGGCCGACATCTGCAGGCTGACCGGGTCGTACTGGTAGGAGACCTGGTTGCCGGGGTTGGCGACGGTGATGCCGCCGGCCGCGGTGCCGGTGTACAGCAGGCGGTTCGGGGATCCCGCGCCCGGGTTGATCACCTTGTTCGGGGTGGCCGCGGCGGTGAGGGCCGCGGAGACCTGGGCCGGGGTGTCACCAGGGCGGGCGGCCAGGTGCAGGGCTGCCGCTCCGGCCGCGTGCGGGGCCGCCATCGAGGTGCCCTGGAGGGAGTTGGTGGCCGTGTCGCCGGTGTGCCAGGCCGAGGTGATGGCCACGCCGGGCGCGAAGAGGTCGGTGCAGGGGCCGTAGTTCGAGAAGGAGGCGCGGTTGTCGCCGCTGTCGGTGGCGTTGACCGTGATGGCTTCCGTCACCCGGGCCGGGGAGTAGTTGCAGGCGTCGGCGCCGTAGTTGCCGGAGGCGATGACGAAGGTCACCCCGGAGGCGATGGCGGAGCGGACCGCGCTGTCCGCGGTGGGGTCGACCCCGCCGTAGCCGAGGCTCATGTTCGCGACCGCGGGCTTGACGGCGTTGGCGGCGACCCAGTTCAGGCCGTCGACCAGCCCGGCGGTGGTGCCGGATCCGGCGCAGTTGAGCACCTTCACCGCGATCAGCTTCACCCCCTTGGCCACCCCGTACTGGCTGCCGCCCACGGTGCCGGCCACATGGGTGCCGTGGCCGTTGCAGTCGGTGTTGTTGCCGTCCACGGAGTTGTGGCCCCAGACGGCCCGGCCGCCGAAGGTGGTGTGGCTGGTCCGGATGCCGGTGTCCAGGATGTACGCGTTCACGCCGGCGCCGGTGCTCCCGTACGAGTAGCTCGCGTCGAGCGGGAGGTTGCGCTGGTCGACGCGGTCCAGGCCCCAGGACGGGGGATTGGGCTGGGTCGCCGCGAGGCGCACCTCGGCGTCCTGCTGGACGTACGCGACTCTGGGGTCGCCGGCCACTCTTGCGGCCTCTGCGGCGCTCATCCGCGCCGCGTAGCCGTGGACCGCGGTCTGCCAGACCATCCGGACCTGGCCGCCGTGCCGCGCGGCCAGGCTGTCGGCGGTCTGCGGGATCGATTCGGCAGCGACGGCGCTGTCGTTGAGGATCACCAGGTAGCTGTCGGGCACCGGGGTGGACCCCGGGACCGTACGGACCGTCCCGACGGGGGCCGGGGGAGTGCCGGCGTCGGCCGGGGCCGCGCCGAGGGTCGAGGCGAGAGCGGCCACCAGGCCGATGACCAGTGCTGGTAATCGGCGCCGGGTGCCGGACGATGCGTTCACGTTCACGTTCACGTTCACTGGAACCTCCGAAGTCGCAAGGGGCGCGGGGCCTGCGGTCGGGCAGGCGGCGGCGCGCGGGCAGGGCGTTCAGAGCACGGACCCCGTTCGACGGACACAGGCGAACATTCTGTGAACAGCGTGCGGGGATCCGATGGCCATGCATGTGCGAACTGTGATGGAACGGTGCGCATCATAGTGAGATCTGACGGGGTGGCACCAGAGGGTCGACGGGCCGTCGCGATCCGGTTCCGATCCGGCCTCCGGTCGGCAACAAGTGGGTCGCTCATAGCACCTGCCGATATCAGAATCAATGGGTCCGATTCAGCCGTTCGGCTGGTTATGATCAGCGCCTTCAGACTGGCTGTCCCCGCTCCCCGCCCGCTGCCCAGCCGCCCCCGAGGAACGATGTCTTCCACAGAGCCCGAAGGCCCCGCAGAACCCGAAGAGCCGGCAGTGCCCCTGACGACCCGGCAGCGGCAACAGCAGCGGCTGCCGCGGCGGCGGACGGTGCGGCTGCGCACCCTGCTGATCTGTCTGGCGGTCGTCCCCACCGTGGCCATGGGCGCCCAGACCGTGCTGAACGCCGACCGGCTCCTGGAGCAGTCGGCGCACCTGCGCGCCGACGTGGAGGCCAGTGAGCGGGTCGGCGTGCCCCTGTACACGCTGATGGTCAACCTGCAGACCGAGCGGACGGCGACCGCCGCCGTGTGGGCGGGGACTCCCGGTGCCGAGGACGAGCTGAGGCTGCGGCGGCAGGCCACCGACCGTGCCGTGGCCGACTTCGGCCGGGCGGTGACCGGTACGGACGGGGCCCTCGCGGAGGTGGACCGCCGCATGCAGACGATAGGCGGCCCCCGCCAGCGCTCGGACGTCCGCATCGGCCCGGCGGAGAGCACGCTCGGCTACTACACGGGGGCCATCAGCGAGATCATCCGTGTGTACCAGGAGGAGTTCAGCCACGCGGAGGACGCCGAACTCACCGAGGCCAACCGGCCCGTGGTGTCCATGCTCTCGGCCTCCGAGATGATGGCGCGGCAGGACGCGGTCCTGGCTCTGGCCGGACCGTCCAGGGAAATGAGCCCGGCCGGCTTCGACGAGTTCGCCAGCGCCGTCGGTGCCCAGCGCTACCTGTACGAGACCTGGATCGTGCCGTATCTGCGCGAAGGGGACCGGAGGTTCTACGAGCGCGTCACCACCTCTGCGGACTGGCAGAAGAAGAGGCGCATCGAGAACGCGATCATCCACGAGAACAAGGACACCGCCACCGGTATCAGGCTGCCCGCCGAGGTCAGCGGGTGGCGTGCGGCGCACAGCAACGTCTCGGTGCAGATGGCCACCCTCAACATCGACCGGGCACGCGAGGTCCTCTCCCGCGGCGAGGCCAAGGCGGCCCGCCTGCAGACCGAGGTCGCCTGGCTGGTCGGCCTCAGCGGCGCCGGACTGCTGCTGGTCGTGGCCGTCGTGGTGTTCTCCACCCGCTCGGTGCTGCGCCGCCTGGACGGCCTGCACCGGCGTACGGTGGCCATCGCCGAGCGGATCCTCCCGGACGTCGTGGCCCGGCTCGACAGTGGCCGCCCCGTGGACGAGTCCGCGCTGCCCGCGGTGCGCGGGCACCAGGACGAGGTCGGGCGGATCAACGACGCCTTCGCCCGCGTCGTCGCGGTCTCCGTCGACGGGCACCGGCAGCTCGCGGCCGAGCGCCACGGCTTCGGCAGGTTCGCCTCGGGCATCGCCTCGCGCACCGGAAACCTGGTCAGCCGGCAGCTGAGCCTCACCGAGGAACTCCAGGACGCGTTCGGCCACGACGAGGCCCTGCTGGCCCAGCTGATGCGCTCCGACCAGCTGACCGTGGGCATGCGGCGGCAGATCGAGAACCTGCTCATCCTGTCGGGCGGGGAGATCCCCGACCCGCACACCGAACCCATGCGGGTCGCCGACCTGCTGCGCGAAGCCGCCGCGGAGGTCGAGGAGTTCCGGCGGATCGAGCGGCACGCCCTGGACGAGGCGAGCGTGGAGCCGTCCGTGATCAGCCAGATCAGCCATCTGCTGGCGGAGCTGCTGGACAACGCCACCCGCTTCTCCCCGCCGCGGGCGAAGGTGGTCATCCGGGCCGAACTGGTCGCGGACGGACTCTCGGTCGAGATCGAGGACCGCGGGCCGCGCGTGACCGGTGCCCGCTACGAGGAGATGAACCAGCGCCTGCACTCGGCCCCGCCGTACTCCGTCCTGGCCGAGAACGCCCACCGGCTGGGGCTCTTCGTGGTCGGCCACCTGGCCGACCAGCTCGGGGCCACGGTCACGCTGCGCCGGTCGGTCTACGGGGGCACCTCGGCCGTGGTCATTCTCCCCGCGGAACTGCTGGTTCCGGCGGCGCGCGAGCCGAAGCGTGAGCAAGAGCGCGAAACGAAGCCCCTGCCGGAGCGCGCGCCGAAGCCCGCGCCGGAGCGGGAGCCTGAGCCCGAGCGTGAGCTCGAGCCGGTTCCCGCCGCCGTGCCCGCCGCCGTACCTGTACCCGTGCCCGCACCCCGCGCGGCCGAGCCGGCCCCGCGCACCGGCTCCGGGCTGCCGAGCCGCCCGGTCTCCGGCCGGCCGAAGGAGCGTACGCCCGCACTCCTGCCCGTACAGCGGGACGGCGACGCGCGGCCGGCCCTCCCCGAGCGCGTGCCGCAGACCCATATGACCGAGCAACTCCGCGGGCCACGGGCGGCGGAGCCGGCCCCCGCCCCGGACACGGCCACCCCCGAAGAGGTGGCCGACGCCTGGGCGGACTACGAACAGGGGACCCAGTCAGTGGAAGCAGAGCTCAGACAGGATCAGCCATGACGACGACACCCAACACCGCGGCATCCAACAGCGCGATCTACAGCGTCCTGGACAACAACCTGAGCCGGATCGCCGGTATCCAGGGAGCCGTGCTCCTGTCCAACGACGGGATCAGGCTCAGCGACTACCTGCTGGACCGGGACCAGGCGGAGCGGATGGCCGCCGCGGCCTCCGGCATCGCGGCCACGATGAAGGCGATCTCCAGGGAGATCGACGGTGGCCAGGTCATCCGCCAGCTGATCGAGATGGACGACCGGTACCTGTGCATCGTCGGGTGCGGAGAGGGCAGCACCCTCATCGTGGTGACCTCCCGGAAGGCCCGGCTCGGGGAGCTGGGCGGCGAGGCCGTACGGACCGCCCAGGCGCTCGGCGAATGGCTGGGCACCCCCGAGCGCCAACAGGTGCCGACCCCGTAATGCCGGACGAGCCGCAGCGCCCCGGCCGCCGGACCCGGCTCTATGCGCTGACCGACGGCCGGACGGCCGCTCCGCACACCGTCCTCACCATGGACACCACGATCACGGCGGCTGCCGCCGAGGACGCTCTGGGCGGCCTGCCCACCGAATGGCAGGCCATCCTCGCCATGTGCCCGCCCCCGGGCGGGCTGGCGGTCGCCGAGATCGCGGCGCGGACGGGCATGCGCCTGACCCCGATGACGCTCCTCCTCGGCGAGCTGGCGGACCGCGGGCTCATCGAGCACCGGCCGCCCCTGGACGGGACCGAGACCACCAATGTCCACCTGCTCATGAGAATCAGGGACAACCTTGCCCGGATATGACACGCGTGACACCCCCGATGTGGCGGCGGCCCCCGTCAAGATCCTGGTCGCGGGGGGATTCGGAGTCGGCAAGACCACCGTCGTCGAGACGATCTCCGAGATCGAGCCGCTGCGCACGGAGGAACTGCTCACCAGCGCGGGTGTCGGCGTCGACGACCTCGACGGCATCGAGTCCAAGACGCTCACCACCGTGGCCATGGACTTCGGCCGGATCACCCTCGCCGACGCGGGGATCGTCCTGTACCTGTTCGGCACCCCCGGCCAGGAACGGTTCTGGTTCATGTGGGACGACCTGCTGAACGGGGCGCTCGGGGCACTCGTACTGGTCGACACCCGGCGGCTGGACCGCAGCTTCCCGGCCATCGACTTCTTCGAGAGCAGAGGCCTTCCGTTCGTGATCGGAGCCAACTGCTTCCACGGCGAACAGCCCTACACCGCGGAGGAGATCGGGGCGGCCCTGCACCTGCGCGATCCGCAGACCCCCATCCTGCTGCTGGACGCACGGGTCCGCGACGACGTCCGCGGCGCTCTGCTCGCCCTGCTCGACCAGCTGATCGCCGGGGCGGAGAACATGGTCAGCGCCTGATCCCGGGAGCCCTAGATGAGGCTGTGGCGGACGGCGCGGGCCACTGCGTGGGCGCGGTTGCGGGCCTGGAGGCGGGCCATCAGTTCGTAGATGACGTTCTTGACGGTGTGTTCCGAGCAGGACAGGGTGCGGGCGATCACCGCGTTGCCGTGGCCCTCCGCCATCAGCGTCAGCACCGCGGTCTGGCGGGCTGTCAGCAGCGGGGCCTCCGGCAGGGCCGTCGAGCGGGGGACCGCCGGAGTGCCCGCGCCGCCCAGCAGGCGGACCAGGGCCGCGTACGGCATCCGGCCGTCGCCCTGGTGGGCGCAGTGCACGGCGGCCATCAGCTGGGCCGGGGTCAGGTCCGCCGAGCGGAGGATCGCCAGCACCCCGGCCTGGATGGCCAGGCGCAGTCCGGCGGGGGTGACGGTGTCGCAGATGGCCAGCAGCCGGTGGCCGGGCCCGGGGCAGGCCGCCAGGGCGTCCTCGACGGTCGCGGCGACCGCCACCACCACGGTGTCCGGGGCCGGTTCGGCGGCCGGGGCCAGTACGCTGCCGGCCTCGGCCAGCATCCGGGCCAGCCGGTCCGGCGGAGTTCCGCCGGGGCCGCCCACCACATGCACCCGTACGCTGTGCTCCGCGCGCTCAGGAGCGGCCGGAGCGGCGCCGACGGTCGCGACGGCGGCGCTCACAGCAGGCCCGTCCGCAGCGCGTAGGCCACCGCGTGGGCGCGGTTGCGCAGCCGGAAACGCTGGGTGATGTCGTGCACGACCGTGGTCACGGTCCGCGGCGAATAGCACAGCCGCTGGGCGATCTCGCTGGTCTCGTGGCCGTCCGCGACCATCCGCAGTACGGATCTCTCCCGGTCGGTCAGGCCCGCGGCGGCCCAGGGGGCGGCCGTCGGGTCACCGTCCCGGCCGGGGGCACCCGAGTGCTTCAGCAGCAGGTCCAGCAGGTCCGGCGGCAGGGTGCAGTCGCCCCGCGCGGCGGCGAGGACGGCCCGGGACAGCCGGGCGGCGTCCGCCTCCCGGCGGCGCAGCAGCCCCCGGGCACCCGCCGCTATCGCGTGCAGGGCACCCCCGGGCGCCAGTTCGGCGGCCACCAGCACCACATCGGGCCGGTGGGGCGCCTCGCGGATGGTGCGCAGGACGTCGAGCTCCGGGTGGCCGACCTGGTCGACGGTCATGACCACGACCCGCGGGGCACCGTCCGGCGGTGTCAGGAGCACCTCCGGGCAGGCGAACAGGGTGCTCTTGGTGCCGGCTTCCAGCACCGGGTCGAATGCGACGACGTTGACAGGAACGGGCTGTGCCACCGAGTCCTCCGAGGAGTCGAGGTCCGAGGGGTCGAGGGGAGCGAGGTCGAGGGGAGCGGGGTGCTGGACAGCAGACTGGCGGCGGCGGCCGGGGCCCGGCATCGGGCCCCGTCCCCCACATTTGTGAAAGACCGGTGAGTACGCCCCGCAGATCCCGTGCGGACGGGTCCGCAGAGCTCACCGGCCGCGCGGCCCCGGCCCGCCCGGCCCGGCGGCGGCCCCGGCCGGCGGGGTCGCGGCGGCTGCCCGGGGGCCTCCCGCCCCCAGGTCCGTACGTCTCTGGGGGCGGGTGGGGGAGGGGCCGCAGAATATGGGGGAGTTCCCCCCATGTGGGGGACGGCGGGCTCTGCGAGTTTTTCTCCCGTGACTGATACCGCCACTGACCGAGAGACCCGGGTCGGCGCCCTCCTCCCCCACGGGTGGTGGGCCCGAGGCCTGAACCTGCGGGAGAGGCTCGCCGCTCCGGACGCCCCGGCGTCCGCGGAGGACGCCGCCCCCGGCAGCCGGCCCGCGCCGTGGTCCTGCGGGGACGCGGAGGGCTTCGCCGCCCGGCTCGCGAGCCTGGGTGTCGGTGCCGGCCTGGCGTACGGCCTCGCGGCGGAGGCGCCGGCCCGGCTCGCCGGGCGGGCGGCCAAGCCGGGCTGGGCGGCGTACATCGAGCGGGCGGTCGCGGAGGTCCCCGGGGCGCGGCAGGCCGTCGGCCGGCCGGACGCCGAGGACAGCCGGGACGGCGCGCAGGGCCCGCACGGTACGGACGCCGACGCCGACGGTGCCGCGCTGTTCCTGCCCGTGCTGCGGCCCCTGATCGCCCTCGCCTGGGCCGAGGTCGAGGCCCGCGCCGACGGCGCCGAGGCCGAACTCGCCGCCGTGCGCGCCGGGTTCGAGGAGCGGCTCGGCGAGCGGCTGACCCGGCAGGCGGCCCGGACCCTGGTGAAGGAGCTGAACCTGGCCCGCGCGGCGGGAGAGCTGCCGGGCCGGACCCCGCAGGACCGGTTCGCGGCGTTCCTCGCCCGCCTGGGCACCCCGCAGGGCCTCGCCGGCCTGTTCACCCGCTACCCGGTCCTCGCCCGGATGCTGGGCCAGGCCTGCGGATACGCGGCCGAGGCCACCGCCGAACTACTGGACCGGTTCGCCGCCGACCGACTCGAGATCGTCAAGGAGCTCCTCCAGGGCACCGACCCCGGCGAGCTGGTCCGGATGGACCTCGGCCGGGGCGACGCCCACCAGGGCAACCGCTCCGTCGCCCTGCTGCACTTCGCCGACGGCGCCACCGTGGTCTACAAGCCCCGGCCGCTGGGCCAGCACGACCTGCTGGACCGGGCGGTGGGCTGGCTCAACGCGAAGGTGCCCGGCCTGGGGCTGCGCACCCCGCGCACGGTCCGCGGGGCCGGCCACGGCTGGCTGGAGTTCATCGAGCACCACGGCTGCGAGTCGGTCACCGAACTCGACCGGTTCTACCGCCGCCAGGGTGCCCTGCTCGCCCTGCTGTACGCCGTCGACGGCGTGGACATGCACTACGAGAACGTGATCGCCTGCGGGGACCAGCCCGTGCTGGTGGACGCCGAGACCCTGCTGCACACCGGGCTGCCCGCCGCCATGACGGCCGGCCCGGACCCGGCCGCCGAGGCCCTCCAGGCCTCGGTGCACCGCACCTGTCTGCTGCCGAGCCTGCTGATCGGCGAGAACGGCGGCCTGGACATCTCCTCCCTCGGCGGCGGCGCGGGCGGCGCCTACCCCAGCGACGATGTGTGCTGGGAGGGCGCCGGAACGGACGAGATGCGGGTCCGGCGGGCCGCCGTGGCCTGCCAGGCCGGGCAGAACCGGCCGGTGTTGAAGGACGGCCGGGCCACCGGCCACACCGACCACCGGGCGGCCCTGCTGGAAGGCTTCCGGGCCGGGTACGAGGCCATCGCCGGGCACCGCGCCGAGCTGCTGGGCACCGACGCCGGGGCCGGGGCCGACGCCGGGGCCGGGGGGCTGCTGGACCGCTGGGCTGCGGGCGAAGGACGCCTGATCGCCCGCTCGACCCGGCTGTACGCGACGCTGCTGGACGAGTCCACGCACCCCGACGTGCTGGGGGACGCACTGGCCCGGGAGTCGGTGTTCGCCCTGCTGTGGTCGGAGTCCGTGTACGACCCGGCCCGGCAGCGGCTGGTCGAGGACGAGATCGGCGACCTGTGGTGCGGGGACGTTCCGCTGTTCTTCCACCACCCCGCGGACACCGCCGTCCGCACCGCCCGCGGCGACCGCCTCGAGGGGCTGCTGCCCGCCGCCGGACTGGACACCGTACGCCGGAAGATCGCCGCGATGAGCGAGGTGGACCGCTACGACCAGGAGTGGATCATCTCCGCCACCCTTGCCGTCAGCAGTGCCAACTCCGGTGCCGTGCACCCCCGTTCCGTCCTCGTCGGCCGGCCGGCCCCCGCCGAGGTGCCCGAGCCGAACCGGCTGCTGGCCGCCGCCTGCGGTATCGCCGACGAGCTCGCCGCCCGCGCCGTGCCCGGCGCCGGCCGGGTCAACTGGCTCGGCCTGGAGCAGGTCGCCGGAGAGCACTGGGCGGTCCTGCCGATGGGCGCGGGGCTCGCCCAGGGCTACACCGGGGTCGCCCTGTTCCTCGCCCAGATCGGCGCCCTGGCCGGCGCCGAGCGGTACACCGCGCTGGCCCGGCAGGCGGTCCGCCCGCTGCCGGAGCTGCTCGCCGCGCTGGCCACGGAGCCCGAGCTGAGCGCGGCGGCCGGACCGGGCGCCCTGCACGGCCTGGGCGGCATCGTCTACGCGGTGGCCCGGCTGTCCGCACTCTTCGGCGAGGCCGAGGGCGATGCGGAAGGGATCGGCCGGTGTCTGCCGGACGCCCTGGCCGCCCTCGAACTGGCCGCCGAGGCAGACCAGGACGGCCCCTGCGACCTGGCCGACGGCCTCGCAGGCGCCCTCGCCGTCACGACCGCGGTAGTGGGTACGCCGGGTGCGGCCGGTGCCGAGGCTCTGGCCGGCCGGCTCGCCGACCTGCTGCTCGCCCGGCTGGGCGGTGCCACCCCGGCCCCCGGCTTCGCCCACGGCGACGCCGGCATCGGCTGGGCCCTGCTCCGCTACGCCGCCGGTCGGCCGGAGGCACGCCGGCACGCCGAGGCCGGGGCCGCGCTGCTGCGGTCGGCCCTGGACACCGCCCTGCTGCACCCCGGCCACCTCGACTGGTCCACCGGCCTCTCCGGGACCGCGCTGGCCGCAGCCGCCACCCTCGGCGCCGACAGCCTCGGCACCGGCGCGGCGCTCGACCGCAGCGTCGCCCTGCTGGCCGAGGCGCCGCAGGCCACCGACCTCTCCCTCCAGCACGGCACCCTCGGCGCCCTGGAGCTCCTCTCCGTACGTACCGCCCAGGGCCACCACCCGGCCCGCGGCGCGCTCACCCGCCACACCGGCGAACTGCTGGGCCGGCTCGCCGAGTACGGCCACCGGTGCGGCACCCCCGACCAGGTCCCGTCCCCGGGACTGCTCGCCGGACTCTCCGGCATCGGCTACGCCCTGCTCCGGCTCGGCTTCCCCGAGGCGGTCCCGTCCGTCCTGCTCCTCGAACACACCGCTCGCTGAACCCTCCTTTCCCGCCACGTCCCCGAAAGGCAGCCACCGCCATGCAGAAGAACCTCGCCGCCACCCAGTCCGCCGCCACCTCCACCGCCGCCACCACCGTCACTTCCGAGGACCCGGCCGGCCGGCTCACCCTGTCCGGCCGCAACAAGGTCTGCGCCCGCGCCCGCGTCCTGTCCGGGATGGTGCTGACCAGCGGCATCGTCATCACCCTCGGTCAGCTCGACACCAGCGTCTCCTTCATCAAGGCGGGTGCCTGAACGATCCCCGAGGGGGGCCTGGGGGGTCATTCCGGACCTCGGAGGAAAGGCCAACTTTGAGTGGACCTCGAACAGTTCGTATGAACTAGCATCACGCTCATGCGTTCCCGTGCGCGGTACCTCGTGGGTCGTGACCCCCAAATGGCGGAGATCAAGCAGGTGTTGGCCGACGCGCGCGAAGGGCGCGGCGGGGTGGTCTTCCTGGTCGGCGAGGCGGGAATCGGAAAGTCCCGGCTCGCCGCCGAGGCGGTGGGCCTGGCCTTCGGCTCCGGAATGCGCGTGCTGCGCGGCCGGAGCAGCACCACCGGCCCGACCGTACCGTTTCGGCCACTCACCGAGGCGCTGATGTCGCTGTTCCGCAGCGGCCGGCCGATGGACGACCTGCCGCTCGGCCCCTACCGGCCGGCCCTCGGCCGGCTCATACCGGACTGGAGCAGCGACGCCCAGGACAGCAGCTCCATGATCATCCTGGGTGAGGCGGTGCTCCGGCTGCTGATCGCCACCGCGGAACCGGCCGGCCAGCTCCTCCTGCTGGAGGACCTGCACGACGCAGACCCCGAGACCCTGGCGGTGGTCGAGTACCTGGTCGACAACCTCGAATACACCCCGGTGGTGCTGCTCGCCACCATCCGTACCGAACCCTGCGACGCCCTCGACATGGCCGACTCGGCCCGGCGGCGCGGCGTGGGCGCCGTCCTCGAACTCGCCCCCCTCACCCGCCCCGAGGTGGGCGCGGTGATCGCCGCACAGCTCGGCACCGAACCGGACGGGGTCCCGCCGGAGGCGCTGGCCCGGCTGTGGGACGACAGCGCCGGCAGCCCCTTCCTCGTCGAGGAACTCCTCCAGAGCATGATCAGCGGGGGCGCCCTGGTCCAGGGCGAGGACGGCTGGCGGGTCGTCGGCGACCTGCGCAGCGATGTCTCCACCGCCCTGGCCCGCGGCATCCTGCGGCGCATCGACCGGCTGGGCCCGCAGGGCCTGACCCTGCTCTCCGCCGCCGCCGTGATCGGCCGGCGCTTCCCGCTGACCGTGCTCCAGAAGATGACCGGCATCGACGACCGCGGCCTGCTCAGCCACCTGCACGCCGGGGTCGCGGCGCAGCTCGTGGTGCCCGACGAGCCGTCCCCGGACTGGTACGCCTTCCGCCACTCGCTCACCGCGGAGGCTCTGCTCACCCAGCTCACCCCCGGCAACCGGGCCGTCATGGCCGGGCAGGCCGCGGACGCCGTCCAGGTCCTGCACCCCGAACTGCCGGGCGACTGGTGCCCGCTGGTCGCCGAGCTCCGCTCGCAGGCCGGCGACCACGACGAGGCCGGGCGGCTGTTCGCCGAGGCCGGCCTGCGGGCCCTGGGGGCCGGCGCGATCGGCTCCGCGATCACCCTGCTCAGCCGGGCCGAACGGCTGCTGTCCGAAAGCCAGGACGCCAGCCGCCGGGCGGAGGTGCTGGAAGCACTGCTGCCCGCCCTCGCCGAAGCCGGGAACTTCTCCGAGGCCTTCGGCTTCGCCGACAACCTGCATGTCCTGGGCAGCCTGACCGCCGTACGCCTGGCCGCCCTGCACACCCGGCTCGCCAAGGTCGCCCACACGGCGGGCCGCTGGGAGGACGGCAACCGGCAGATCGCCCAGGCCAGAGCCCTGCTGAAGGCCGAGCCCGACGAGCGCAGCACCGCCCCCATCGACGTCACCGCCGCCTACCTGGCCCTGGACACCCCCGGCCCGGACCGCACCCAGCTCGCCGAGAAGCTCGCCCGCTCCGCACTCCAGGCCGCCGAACGGCACGGCCTGTCCACGGTCGTCTGCCAGGCCTGGGAGCTCCTCGCCACCCTCGCCCGGGAACGCGACTTCGACGAGGCCACCGCCCTGCTCGAATCGGCCCTGTACACCGCCGAACAGCACCGGCTTCCGGTCCAGCGGATGTACGCGCTCACCCGCATCGGCGGCAACAACTGGCTGACCGAGGGCAACACGGGCGGGCTGCTCGCCGCCCGCGGCGAGGCCCTGCGGCTCGGCTCCGCCACCATCGTCTACACCATCGACGGCATTCTCATCCTGGACACCGTCCTGCGCGGGGAGTTCACCGCCGCGGCGCGCGCCGCCGAGGAGTGCCTGACCGTGGTCCAGCGCCTCCGGCTGGCGCCCGCCACCCGGTACGTACTGATGTCCCAGGCGGTCCTCGCCGCCCACCGGGGGGACCGGCCGGCCATGGACCGCGCGCTGTCGGCGTTCGCCGACTGGGACGGGGCCGGCTCCCAGGAAGAACCGCTGACGCTCGGGCTCGCCCGGGCGTTCTGCGCACTCATGGAGGAGGACAGACCCGGCGCGGTCCGCGAGCTCCATGCGGTCCGCGACCTCGAGAACGCCAACCCCAGCACCTACTACCTCAGCGGGCGGTACGGCATCGGCCTGCTCCTCGACGTCCTGTCGGGGCAGGTCGGCCGCAGCCCGTACGAGGAGATCGCCGCGACCTCGCCCGGCCGGATGCGGTGGAACCGGCAGTTCGTCCTGCTCGCCGGCGCCGTCCTGCTCGGCCGGGAGGGCCGCCCCGAGCAGGCGGCTGCGTCCGCCGCGGAGGGGCTGGCCCTGGCCGAGGCCTATCCGACGGCCCTGCACCTCGGCCTGCGCCTGATCGCGGAGGCTGCGCACCAGGACGGCTGGGGCGAGCCGGTGGCCTGGCTGCGCCGGGCCGAACACCACTTCCATGCCGGGTCCGTGCCCAATGTGGCCAACGCCTGCCGGGCCGCCCTGCGGCGGCTGGGCGCCCCGGTCCATCAGCGCCGCTCCGGCTCGAACGCGATCCCCGAGGTGCTGCGCACGCTCGGGGTCACGGTCCGGGAGTACGAGGTGTTCCAGCTGCTGCCCGAGCGGCTCGGCAACAAGGAGATCGCCGACCGCCTCTACATCTCCCCCCGTACGGTGGAGAAGCACATCGCCGCCCTCGGCACGAAGACCGGCCATCCGACCCGCTCCTCCCTCTGCGACTTCGCCGCAGCCGTCCTGGCCTGACCCTCGCGGTTCCGCTGCGCGGAGCTTTCCCCACGGTCTCGGGGCTCCGCCCCGGATCGGTTCGGGTGACCGGGCTCCGCCCGCACCCCGTTCCGGGGGCTGCGCCCCGCACCCCGTTCCGGGGGCTGCGCCCCGCACCCCGTTCCGGGGGCTGCGCCCCGCACCCCGTTCCGGGGCTCCGCCCCGCACCCTGTCTCGGGGCTTCGCCCCGGCCCAAGCCGGGCCCGCGCGCGGTCAGCGCATCTCGCGGACGTGGCGGGAGGCCAGGACGCCCAGGGCCGTCACGCCCAGGACCACCGCCGACAGGGCGAACATCGGGCCGGTGCCCGACTGGGCCATGGCCCCGCAGAGGACCAGGGACAGCGGGGCGACGGCGTAGCCGAGGACCATGTCCACCGAGATCACCCGGCTCAGCACCGAGCCGTCGATGTTCCGCTGGATCCAGCTGACCCCGAACACCCCCTGGAATCCCATCCCGAACCCCATCACCAGCACCGTGCCGAGCGCCGCCACCGTGTTGTCGACCAGCCCGAGGACCCCGGATCCGACCGCCAGCCAGCCGGCCAGCGCGGCGATCAGCAGGCCCACCCGGGGGCGGCCGGAGAGCGCCCCGCCCACCAGGGTGCCCAGCATCGCCCCGCCCGCCAGCGCGCCGTTCAGCAGGCCCAGGGTGGTCGAGCCGCCGTTCAGGTCGACCTTGGCCAGGGTGGCGAAGCCGACCGTGAACGGGCCCGCCTGACAGAACGTCACTGCCATGTCGATGGCCAGGATGGTACGGATCCGCGGGTCCGCCCAGGCGTACCGCAGGCCGGCCTTGATCCGGGCGCCGAGCGAGTCCTCGGCCCCGGCTTTCTCCGGCGCGGCCCCCGCAGCGGGCGCCGCCGCCGGCAGGGTACGGATCCGGGCCACGCACAGCCCGCACAGCGCGAAGCAGACCGCGTCCACCAGGAAGGCGATGTGCGCGTCGGACAGCGCCACCACCAGACCGCCGACGGCCGGGCCCAGGATCGCCGACACCTTGGTGCCGACCCCGAGCAGTGCGTTCGCCGGCGGCAGCATCTCCTTCTCCACCACCGACGGCAGGATCGATGCCCGGGCCGGCTGGAAGAACGCGTCCACCGCCCCGAACGCCGCCGCCGCGCAGCACAGCAGCCACACGTTCAGTGCGCCCGCCATGCCGGCCAGGCCCACCGCGGCCATCAGGCCGGCCCGGGCCCAGCTGGAGAACTTCATCAGGGTGCGGCTGGACCATTTGTCGCTCAGCGATCCGCCGACCAGGGTGAGCAGGGCCCGGGGTATGCCCTGGCAGGCCAGGACCCAGCCGAGGGCCAGGGTGGACTGGGTGAGGCCCAGGGTGATCCACGAGAACGCGATATAGCTGAAGCCGTCGCCGAGCAGGGACAGGGACTGGCCCAGCCACAGCAGCCGGAACGACGGCTGCCGGGCGGGGGTCCACAGCCGGGAGCCCGCGCTCGCCAGGGTGCTTGCCATGGTCGGAATTCCTTCGGTCGGTGGCGATCAGTAGCGGACGGGCAGTGCCGTCAGCGCCCGGTTGAGGAGGGAGAGCTGCCAGGTGTGCGCCTGCTCGACCAGTTCCAGTCCCGGGTATTCGCGGACCAGTACGTCGACGACCGCGCCGGCCACCAGCCGGGCCAGCGCCGCCCCGATGCAGAAGTGGGCGCCGAAGCCGAAGCCGAGGTGGGAGGCGCTGCCGCGGCGGACACTGAACACGTCCGGGTCGGCGAAGCGTTCCGGGTCCCGGTTGGCCGCGGCGGTGACCAGGAACATCCGGTCCCCCGAGCGGACCGCACGGCCGTCGAGGTCGAAGTCCTCCCCGGCGGTGCGGATCGACATCTTGGAGGGCCCGTCGAAGCGCATGGCCTCCTCCACGGCCATCGCCACCAGCTTGGGGTCTTCTCGTACGGCGGCCAGCTCCTGCGGGTGCTGCAGCAGCGCGAGCATGCAGTTGACGATCAGGTTGCTGGTGGTCTCGCCGCCGGCGAAGGCCATCTGGGTCAGCATCCCGACGAACTCCTCCTCGCTGACCGACTTCCCGATCTGGCCGCCCGCCAGCACCGAGCTGATCAGGTCGTCCTTCGGGTCCTCGCGCCGCTGCCGCACCAGGTCGGCGAGGTAGTCCTCCAGGTTCACCAGGGACTGCAGGGAGGTGCGGTACTCCTTCTCCTCCTGCGCGGCCCCGAGCACCAGGTCGCCCACCCGGGCGTTCCAGTACCAGAAGGACGGGCCGTGGGCCTGGGGGACGCCCAGCCAGCGGGCGAAGACCAGGGCGGGCAGCGGCCGGGCGATGTCGGTGACCAGATCGCCGAACCGGCCGGGGACCGCGCGCCGGGCGAGCATGGCCTTGGTGGCGCGCTCCACGAAGGCCCGGTAGCGGGCGATGGTGCGGGCCGCGAACTGCTCCTGGAACACCTGGCGGAGGCGACGGTGCTGCGGCGGGTCGTTGAACACCATCCACCGGGACAGGATCCCGAAGGCCCGCTCGGCATCCTCGCGGGCGCCCTCCGGAACGGCGTCCATCAGCGGACGCACCCGCTCGGCGGAGACGGCCCGGTCGCGCAGGCAGTGCATCAGCGGGGCGTGCCCGGTGATCAGCCAGGCCCGGTGCAGGGCGCTCCAGTGCACCGGGTCGTGCTCGCGCAGGGCGTTGAGGTACGGATACGGATCGGCGTTGACGGCCGGGTCAAGCAAATACCGCTCGGCAAAGCTCCCGCCGCTGCGGGGGGCGGGTCCGGCCCCGCCCGGGCCCGCCGGGCGGTCGCCCGCCATGGCCCCGGTGAACGGGCACACTCCCTGCGGAGCGGCCGTCGGCTGTTCTGTGTTCGTCAGCGTCATCGCCGCGCCCCCGCCTTGATCGTGTCCAGCAGCGCAGCCGTCTTCGGCATCAGCCGTTCGGACATCATCGACATGTGGTCTCCTTCGGTCACATGGACGGTGAGTCCGCCCAGAGCCAGCTCGCGCCAGCGTTCGAGATAGGTCGGGTAGTCCACGTCCAGGCCCGGCATCGGTTCGCCGTCCGGCAGTCCCGCCGCCAGCGAACCCACCACCAGGTGGATGTGGCCCTGGTAGGGCCGGGTCTCGTAGCCGGCCAGGGCGACCAGCAGCGAGTGCCACACCTCGATCGGTGCGTTCTCCACCAGGGCCGCCTCGCTCGGGCTCATGCCCGCGCCCAGCAGCAGGGCGGTGAGTTCGGCCACCGCCGCCTCCCGGTCCGCCGACGGCGACGCCGGCAGGGACCGCACCCGGTTGCGCATCCGCAGGCCGGTCTCCATGTCCCGCCCGACGCCCGCGAGGCGTTCCCGGGCGACCGGGTTGGGCAGGTACGGCTCGATCAGCACCAGCGGTTCGACGCCGTGCCCGGCCTCGTACAGCTGGGTGGCCATCTCCAGGGCGATGTTGGCGCCCATGGACCAGCCCAGCAGGTCGTGCGGGCCCTGCCCGCCGTGCGCGGTGATCTCCGCGACGTAGTTGGCGGCGATCCCGGACAGCGTGGTCGGGTCCACCCCGCCGAGCAGACCGCGGGCCTGGAAGGCGCGTACGGGCCGCCCCGGCAGCAGGGTGCGGGCGAGCGGCACGTACCAGGCGGCGCTGCCGCCGGTCGGGTGCACGCACCACAGCGGGGCGCCCTCGCCCTCGCGGAGCCGGACCTCGGAGCGGACCTCGGCCGCGCCCGCCGCGCCCGCCGCTCCGGCCACGGCAGCCTCGGCCCGCTCCGCCAGCCGGGCGATCGTCGGCCGTTCGATCAGGTCCCGCACCGTGACGGGCAGGCCCCGCGAACTCGCCTGCGCGGCCACCCGGACCGTGGACAGCGAACTCCCGCCCAGGTGGAAGAAGTCGTCGTGAATGCCGACCTCGTTGATGCCGAGCACGGTGCACCACACCTCGGCGAGTTCCTTCTCGGCCGGCGTGCGCGGCGCCACGAACTCCGCCCCGCCGTCCTCCCGGCCGGTCGCCGGCAGCGGCAGCGCCCGCTTGTCGATCTTGCCGCTGCTGGTGACCGGCATCGCGTCGAGGAAGACGTACCGGGCCGGCACCATGTACCCCGGCATCTCCGCCCGCAGGGCCCGCCGGAGCTGATCCGCGCCGGTCTCCGCCCCCTCGCGCGGCACCACGTACGCGACCAGCGCGGGCTCGCCCGGCAGGTCCCGCCGGAGCAGCACCACCGCCTGCCGCACCTCGGGCACCTCACGGAGCCGGTGCTCGATCTCGCCCAGCTCGATCCGGTAGCCGCGCAGCTTGATCTGGCTGTCCCGGCGGCCCAGCCACTCCACCGTGCCGTCGGGCCGCTGTGCGCCGATGTCGCCGGTCCGGCACAGCCGGTCGCCGGGGGCGCCGTACGGGTCGGGCACGAAGGTGGCGGCGGTCAGCTCCGGGCGGTTCAGATAGCCGGGGCCGACGCACAGGCCGCCGAGGTAGATCTCGCCGGGGACGCCGACCGGGACCGGACGCATGTCCTCGTCCAGGACGTACATCTGCGTGTTGCGGATCGGGCGGCCGACCGGGACCCGCCGGGTGTCCGGGGTCAGATCGGCGCACACCGACCAGACGGTGGCCTCGGTGAGCCCGTAGATGTTGATGAAGCGGCGGCCCCGCGACCAGCTCCGGGCCAGTTCGGCCGGGCAGGCCTCGCCCGCCACCTGGAGCACCGCCAGGTCCGGGAAGCGGTCCTCCCCGAGCACGGCCAGCGCGCTCGGCGGCAGCATGGTGCCGGTGATCCCGTACTCCAGCAGGGTGTCCGCCAGGTCGGGGCCGGGCCGCAGGGCGTCCTTGGGCGGGGTGCACAGCCGGCCGCCGTTCGCCAGTGACCAGGTCAGCTCCAGGATGGACGCGTCGAAGCTGAGCGAGGCGAACTGCAGGACCCGGTCGGCGGGCGTCGGGGCGAACACATCGCGCTGGCCCTCGAGCATGTTGGTCAGGCCGCGGTGGGCGATCGCCGTGCCCTTGGGGGTGCCGGTGGAGCCCGAGGTGTAGATCAGGTACGCGGTGCCGTCCGGGTCCGCGTACGTGGTGCCCTCCCGGGCCGGACCCTCGTAGGCACCGTCCGTCCAGGTCTGCGGGTCGTCCAGCAGCAGGACCTCGCCGTCGAAGGGCACCCGGCCGGCCAGCGGCGACTGGGTGAGCAGCACCCGCATCCCGCTGTCCCGGGCGGTGAACTCCAGCCGCTCCGCCGGATGCTGCGGATCCAGCGGCAGGAACGCGCCGCCCGCCTTCAGCACCCCGAGCACCGACCGCACCCAGTCCGGGCCGCGGTCCACACAGATGCCGACCACCACCTCCGGTCCGACCCCCAGCACGCGCAGCCGCCGCGCCAGCCGCTCGCCCGCGTCGTCCAGTCCGGCGTATGTGAGCTCCCCGCCCTGGTACGCCACGGCCACCGCGTCCGGGGTCCGTTCGGCGTGCCGGGCGACCAGCTCGTGGAACATCAGCGGGGTGTTCTCCCGCTCCGGGCCGCGCGCCCAGTCCCGCAGTGCCTGCTCCCGGGCGGCGCCGGCCAGGACCGGCCGCACCACCGGGGCCTCCGGGTCGCCGGTCATCGCCTCCAGCACCTGGCACAGCAGGTCCGCCAGCTGGTCGGCGGTGGCCGGGGCCAGGTACTCCGGATCGGCGTCCAGCTGGAAGCCGTCCACGCTCGCGTTCACCAGCAGCGGGAACATGGTCCGGGCGATCTCCAGCGACTCGTCCCAGCTGTCCCCGGCGAGCCGGTGGAAGTTGACGAAGTTGAAGATGGCCTCGACCAGGCCGGGCTCACCGGGCCGCAGCTGCTGCAGCCGGACCAGCGGCACCCGGCGGTGCGGCAGCATCTCCTGTTCGGCGGCGAACACCTCCCGCACGTACTCCAGCCAGCTGCCGGTGGGGCGCCGCACCCCGAACGGCACCGTGTTCAGGAACAGCCCGCGCATCCGGTCGCCGCCCGGCAGCTCCGGCCGCCCGTTGGTGGCCAGGCCGATCGAGTGCCCGGCTGTACCGCCGGTGTCGTCGCGCTCCGCGAACAGGCTCATGGTGTGGTGGAAGGCGGTCAGCAGGACCGTGCGCCGCGGCACCCCGGCCTGCCGGGCCAGCCGGCCGATGGGCTCGGCGAGCCGCGCGTAGGACCGCTTGATCTCGTACACCGGCTGCCCGTCCTCGGCGGGCGGCTCGCCGTGCCGCGGGAACCGGACCGGACGCAGGTCGGCCAGCGCCGACCGCCAGTGGGCGAGGGCCTCCTCGTCCTGGAGCGCGGCCCGTTCCAGGGCGACGTACTCGGCGAAGGGGGGCGCGGCCGGCAGCTCCGGGGCGCGCCCGTGCGCCACCGACTTGCGGTGCAGGTCGAGCAGGTCGGCGATGAGCGAGGTCAGGCTCCAGCCGTCGAGGACGATGTGGCAGTCGGTGAGGGTGAGCCGCAGCTCGGTGTCGGCGATCCGGTGCAGGTGGATGCGGATCAGCGGGGCCGCGGCCAGGTCGAACCGCCGGCCGAACTCCTCCTGGACGAACTCCCGCAGGACCGCCCGCTGTTCGTCCTGCGGCAGGCCCCGCAGGTCGGTGTACCCGACCGGGACGTGCGCGGTGCGGTGCACCAGCTGGAGGGGCTCGGAGTACGAACCGAGGTCCACAGAGGTGCGCAGGATGCCGTGGCCGCGTACGACGGTGTCCACGGCCGACTGGAAGGCGGCGAGGTCGAAGCCCTCCGGGACGGAGATCTTCAGGTCGGTGACGTTGTGGTAGGCGCCGCGCTGCTCGTCGGCGAGCATCTCGTGCAGCATGCCCGCCTGGAGCATGGTCAGCGGGTACGCGTCCTCCAGCCCCTCCGGCAGCCGGGCGGCGTCGGCCGGCTCGAGCTGGGAGAACGGCTCCACCGGGGCGGGGCCGTCGTCCTCCGCCACGGTCGCCGCCCGGGCCAGGTCGGCCAGGGTGCGGGCCCGGAACAGGTCCGGCACGGTCAGCGCGAGACCGGACGTGCGGGCCCGCCCGATCACCTGGAGCGCGAGGATCGAATCGCCGCCCAGATCGAAGAAGTTGGCGGTACTGCTGACCCGCTCGGTGCCGAGCACCTCGGCCCAGATCCCGGCCAGGGTCTCCTCGACCGGGCCGGCCGGGGGGACGTGTCCGGCGGGCGCCGCCGCCCCCTCGGCCGCCACCGCGACCAGGGCCTTGCGGTCCACCTTGCCGTTCGCGGTGATCGGCAGTTTCGGGTGGCGCACGAACAGCGCCGGCACCATGTACTCGGGCAGGGTCAGCCGCAGCCGGTCCCGGAGGTCGGCCGCGTCCAGCGGGCGGCCCTCCGTCAGCACCACATGGGCCACCAGCCGGGCCCCGCCGTGCCCGTCCGGGCGGGCCACCACGGCCGCGTCCCGGACCCCGGGCAGGGAGCGCAGCGCCGTCTCGATCTCGCCGGGCTCGATCCGGAACCCGCGGATCTTCACCTGGTGGTCGGCCCGGCCGCAGTACGCCAGCTGCCCGTCGGGCAGCACCCGCACCAGGTCTCCGGTGCGATACATCCGGGTGCCCTGCGGTCCGAAGGGGTCCAGCGGGAACCGCTCGGCGGTCAGCTCGGGCCGGTTGCGGTAGCCGCGGGCCACACCGCCGCCGGCCACGTACAGCTCGCCCACCGTGCCGCGCGGCACCAGCCGGCCGGCCTGGTCCAGGACGTAGCCGTGCTGGCCGGCCAGCGGGCGGCCGATCGGCGAGTACACCGGGGACCCCGGGTCCTCCTCGGTGATCAGCCGGTAGGTGACGTGCACGGTGGTCTCGGTGATCCCGTACATGTTGACCAGCGCCGGGCGGCGGTCCGCGGGCACGGCGAACCAGTCGCGGTAGTCGCGGGTGTCGAAGGCGTCCCCGCCGAAGACCACCGTACGGAGCGCCAGCTCGCCGAAGTCCGCGCCCTGCTGAGCGAGGTACGCCCGGAGCCCCTTGAACGCGGCCGGGGTCTGGTTGAGGACGGTGACCCGCTCCGCGCGGAGCACGGCGTGCACCGCGGCGGGGTCGCGGACCTCGTCCTCGGTGAGGACCACCACCCGGCCGCCGGAGGTCAGCGGGCCCCACAGCTCCCAGACGGAGAAGTCGAAGGCGGGGGAGTGGACCAGGGTCCACACGTCGTTGGGACCGAAGTCGAAGTGCCGGTCGGCGGCGCCGAACAGCCAGGCGGCGTTGGCGTGGGTGATCTCCACGCCCTTCGGCTGTCCGGTGGAGCCGGAGGTGTAGATGACATAGGCGAGGGCGTCGGGCCCGGGCCGCACGTCGGCGAGGTCCCCGGCTCCGGGTGTGGTGTCCGGGACGTCGTCCAGCGGGATCACGCCCACCGGGAGACCGGCCAGTGCCTCCCGGCCGGTGGCGTCGGCGATCACCCACTCCACCCCGGCGTCCTCGATCGTGAACTCCCGCCGCGCCCGCGGGTGTGCGGGGTCCAGCGGCAGGTAGGCCGCACCGGCCCGCCACACCCCGAGCAGCGCCACCGCCAGGTCCACCGAGCGGCCCAGGCACACCCCGACCAGGGACTCCGGCCCGATGCCCGTCGCACGCAGCCGCCGGGCCAGCGCCGTCGCGGCGGCGTCGAGTTCGGCGTAGGTCAGGGACCGGCCGCCGCCGGAGACGGCCACCGCATCCGGGGCCCGGCGGATCTGCTCGTCCAGCCGGTCCAGGGCGAGCCGCGGCGCCTCTGCCGGATCCGCCGGCTCCGGTGTGCGGTTGGCCGGGCCGTCGGGCCCGAGCAGCTCGGCGATCTCCGTGTCGGTCAGCAGGGCCATCTCGCTCAGCGGAACGCCGGGGACCCGGGTGAACGCCTGCAGCACCGCGACCGTGTGGGCCGCCAGCCGGGTGACCGACTCCTCGGTGAACAGGTCCGGGCGGTAGACGAACCGCAGGGTCTGCCGGCCGGCGCCCTCGCACACGTCCAGGGTCAGGTCGAACTTGGCGGTGGTGAGGTCGATGGGGAAGGCCGTGCCGGTGGCCGCCCCGAGGGCGTACGCGGCGCCGGACTGCGCGGCGGCGGTGTGCGTGTACAGCACCTGGAACAGCGGGTTCCGGGACAGGTCGCGCTCCGGGCTGAGCTCGTCCACGATCCGCTCGAACGGCAGGCCCTGGTGCGAGAGCGCACCCAGCACGCTCTCCCGGGTCCGGGCCAGCAGCTCGGCCGGGGTCGGGTCGCCCGCCAGATCGGTGCGGACGACCAGGGTGTTCACGAAGAACCCGACCAGCTGCTCGGTCTCCGGCCGGTCGCGGTTGGCGACCACGGTCCCGATGGCGATGTCCTGCTGACCGCTGTGGAAGGCCAGCGCCGCCTGGAACGCCGACATCACGGTCATGTACGGGGTGGTGTCGGCCCGCTCGCCGGCCTCGGCCAGCGCGGCGGTCAGCTCGGCCGGCAGTTCCACGCTGTGCAACGCCCCGACGGAGGAGCGGATGGCGGGCCGGGGGTGGTCGGTGGGCAGGTCCAGCGGGGTCAGCCCGGCGAGGGTGGTGCGCCAGTAGTCGAGGTCGGCGCTCTCGTCGGTGGCGCGCTGCCAGACGGCGTAGTCGGTGTAGTCGATGGGCTGCGCGGCCAGGCGGGGCGTGTCGCCCTCGGCCCGGGCCCGGTACAGCTCGCGGAGGTCCCGCATCAGGATGTCCAGGGACCAGCCATCCGAGACGATGTGGTGCATGGCCAGCACCAGGACGTGGTCCTCCTCGGCGATCTTGAGCAGGGTGGCCCGGAAGGCAGGCTCGGCGGCCAGATCGAAGGCCTGCAGCGCGACTTCCTGTACGGCCGCCGCGATCGCCGCCGGCGCGTCCGCGGGCAGGCTTCTCAGCTCCAGCCCGTTGACGCGGTCGGCGGACAACACCCGCTGGGCGGGCAGCCCGTCCCGGTCGGGGAACACCACGCGCAGCTGCTCGTGCCGGGCGACCAGGTCGCGGACCGCCGCGTCCAGCGCGGCCACGTCCAGCGGTCCGGCGAACCGCCAGGTGGCGGGCATCAGGTACTCGACCCCGCCGGGGTCGAGCTGGTCGAGAAAGTACAGCCGCTGCTGGGCGGCGGACAGCGGAGCCTGCTCGGGCCGCGGCTCAACCCGCGGTATCCCGGCGGGAGCGGCGGCCCCGGCCTTGCCACGGAGCCGGCGCTCCAGGAGGGCGCGGGCGGCGGGGGAGAGACCGCCGCTGTGCGAAGCGGGGGATTCGACCTGGGACGTGGTCATGGGAAGGTCCGTCCAATCGGAGGAAGATGTCGAAAGTCATGGGGCGGGGCGGGCGCCGGCGGCTGTGCGGGCCGCCGGGGCGGGAGCCCCGCGGGTGTGCCCCGTCGTGCTGGCCGCCGGCTGGCACCCGGCCGGGGCGGGGGCTCCGTAGCCGTGGGCCCCTTGCGCGGGCCGCAGGCCAAGGCGTGGTCAGAAGTCGGCGGTCAGGGACAGGTCGATCTCGTCGTCGCTCATGTCCGCGATCAGGGCGACCAGCTGGCGTTCCACTTCCACCGCGAGTCGTTCGACCGTCGGGTGGTCGAACAGGTCCCGTACCTGGACCGGGCAGTCGAAGGCGGCCCGCAGGCGGGATGCGACGGCCACCGCGCGGAGCGAATGCCCGCCTAGGGCGAAGAAGTCGTCCCGGATGCCGACCTCCGGCAGGCCGAGCACCTCGGCCCAGATCTGGGCCGTCACCACCTCGGTGGGGGTGCGCGGCGGTACGGACCCGGCCGTCGCGGGCAGTTCCGGATCGGGCAGGGCAGCCGCGTCCAGCTTGCCCTGCACCGTCCGTGGCAGCTCGTCCAGCAGGACGAACGCCGCGGGCACCATATAGCCCGGCAGAACCGAGGCGCAGTGCGCGGCCAGTGCCCCAGCGTCCAGCCCCTGCCCGGCCGCGTAGCCGACCAGCGCCCGGTCCCCGCGCAGCTCGCGCACCAGCACGGCCGCCGCGTGCACCCCCGGGTACTGCTCCAGTACGGACTCCACCTCGCCGAGTTCGATGCGGAACCCGCGGATCTTGACCTGGTGGTCGGTCCGGCCGAGGAAGTCCAGCTCCCCCGAGGGCAGCCGGCGGACGATGTCGCCGGTCCGGTAGAGCCTGCCGCCGCTCCCACTGGTGTCGAACGGGTCGGGGATGAAGCGCTCCGCGGTCAGCGCCGGCTGCCCCAGGTAGCCGCGGGCCAGCTCGGGCCCGCCGACCAGGAGTTCACCCGGCACCCCGACCGGCACCAGCCGGTCGTGCGCGTCCACCACGTACGTCCGGCGCGCCCCCCACGCCCGCCCGATCGGCACCCGCCCCTCGACCGGCCCGGTCACCAGGTGGGAGCTGGCCGAGATGACCGTCTCCGTCGGGCCGTACGTGTTCTGGAACGGTACGTCCGGCAGGTGCGCGAACCAGCGGGCCAGCGGCGCCGACGGCAGGGTCTCACCGCCGGTGACGGCCAGCCGCAGGCTCTTCAGGTCGCCCGCCACCCCGTCGAGCCGGGCGATGATCTCCTCCCAGTAGGACGGGGTGGCCTCCATGACGGTCACCCCCTCGGCCCGCACCTGCGCGGCGAGTTCCTCCACCGTCCACACCTCGTCGGGCCGGATCACCACCGTGGCCCCCGCGCCCAGCGCGGGCAGGATCTGCTCCAGCGAGGCATCGAAGGAGAACGAGGCCAGGTTCATCACCCGGTCCCCGGCCGCGATGCCGAACTGCTCCCGGGCGGCCAGCGCATGCGCGGCCATCGCATGGTGCTCGACCCCGACGGCCTTGGGCCGGCCGGTGGAGCCCGAGGTGAAGATCACGCAGGCGAGTTCCCGCGGCCCGGGTGCGTGCCGCGGCGCGTCCGGCGCCGGCCGTACCGTGTCGAAGGACACCGCCGGCACCCCGAGCCCGGCCGCCCGCTCCGCGGCGGCCCCGTCCGTAACCACGCAGCGGACCCCGGCCTGTTCGACCATGTACCGCAGCCGGTCCGCCGGAAGCTGCGGGTCCAGCGGCACGTACACGCCGCCCGCCCGCCACACCGCGGCCATCGCCGCCACCGACCGGACCCCGCGCCGCAGGCACACCCCCACCGGCACCTCCGGGCCCACTCCGGCCGCGGTCAGCGCCAGGGCCAGGCCGCCGGTCAGGGCGTCCAGTTCGCCGTACCGCAGGGATTCCTCCCCGCAGACCAGCGCCACCGCCTCCGGATCGCCGACGACCTCGAACGGCGGCACCTGCGCCACCTGGCCGACCTGACCGGGCCCGCTCACCTGGTGCGCGGTCAGCTCCGCGTACTCGGCAGCCGACAGCAGCTCCAGCCGCCCCACCGGAGTTCCCGGATCGGCCAGCACCGACTCCAGCAGCCGGCCCACGTGCCCGGCGAACCGGGTGACCGTCGCCGCGTCGAACAGATCGCTCGCGTATTCCACGTTCAGCGCGAACCGGTCGGGATACAGCAGGAAGGTGGCCGTCATGTCGAACTTGGCCGACCCCCAGGGGAGTAGGAAGTGCTCCACCTCCAGCCCCTCGACCCGCGGACCGCCGGTCGCGGACTCCTGTACGTCGAACATCACCTGGAACAGCGGGTTCCGGGACGGGTCCCGCTCCGGCCGCAGTTGTTCCACCAGCCGCTCGAATGGCACCTCCTGGTGGTCGAAGGCCCCCAGCACCGACTCCCGTACCCGGCCCAGGAACTCCTCGAAGGAGGGCTCACCGGACAGATCGGAGCGCAGGACCACCGTGTTCACCAGCAGCCCCACCAGCCGCTCCAGCTCCAGCTGTCCGCGGCCCGCCACCGGGGTGCCCACCGCCACGTCCTCCTGGCCCGACCAGCGGGCCAGCACGATCTGCGTCACCGCCAGCAGCACCGTGAACCGGCTCACCCCGTACTTGCGGGCCAGCTCGCCCAGCCCGGCCGCCAGTTCCGGCGCCAGGTCCAGCTCGACCGCGGCGCCCCGGCCCGACCAGCCCGCCGGCCGCGGCCGGTCCGTGGGCAGCTCCAGCACCGGCACCCCGGCGAGGTTCTCCTGCCAGTACTCCAGCTGCCGCTCCAGCACCCCGCCGGCGGCCAGCCGGTCGCGCTGCCACACCGCGAAGTCCCCGTACTGCACCGGCACCGGCGGCAGTTCCGGCTCCGCGCCGGCCAGCCGGGCCCGGTAGCCCTCGGCCAGCTCCCCGATCAGGATGTCCTTGGACCAGCCGTCGGTGGCCACATGGTGGAAGGCGATGACCGAGACGTGGTCTTCCGGCCCCAGCTCCCACACCCCGGCCCGCAGCAGCGGCGGCGCCGCCAGGTCGAAGCGGCGGGTGGCGAAGGCCACCGCCTGCTCCCGGACCAGGTCCAGCCGGGCGGCCGGCTCGGCACCGCCCGCCGGCACCGCATGCCATTCCACCGGCAGGCCGAGCCCGCCGACCACCCGCTGGACGGGTCGGCCGTCCACCTCCACCAGGGCGGTCCGCAGCGCCTCGTGCCGGGACACCAGCGCATCGAGGGCGCCCTGCCAGGCGTCGCGGTCCAGGCCGCCGCGCATCCGCCAGGAGAACCACAGCACGTACTCGTCACCGACATCGGACATCCGGTCCAGGAACCACATCCGCTCCTGCGCGAAGGACAGCGGCAGCGGACCGGACCGGTCCACCGGCACCACCGTGGCCGCACCGGCCTGCCGGGCCGCGGCCACCAGCGGGCCGAACAGCCGGATCCGCGGGTTCTCGAACAGCGTGCGCAGCTCCACTTCCCGGCCGAGGCGCTCGGCGATGCGGGACACCGCCATGGTGGCGAGCAGCGAATGCCCGCCCAGGTCGAAGAACCCGTCGTCGATCCCGACCCGGTCCACGCCCAGCACCTCGGCCCAGATCTCGGCGACCACCCGCTCGGTGTCGTCGCGCGGCGCGACGAACTCCGCACCGCCCACCGCCCGGTCCCGGTCGCGGTCCCCGGCCGCCACGGCGGGCAGGGCCGCCCGGTCGAGCTTGCCCGAGGCGTTCACCGGCAGGGCGTCCAGGGCCACGAAGTCCGCGGGCACCGCGTAGTGCGGCAGCCGTTCCGCGCACCAGGCGCGCAGCACGGCCGCCTCGATCGGCTCGCCCGGGCTGCCCGCGACCACATATCCGGCGAGGCTCTGCCCGCCCTGCGCGTCCGTGCCGACGGCCACGGCCGCGGCCTGCACCCCGGGGCACTCCCGCAGCACCGCCTCCACCTCGCCCAGCTCGATCCGGAACCCGCGGATCTTGACCTGGTCGTCGGTCCGGCCGAGGAACTCCAGCTCCCCGGAGGGCAGTCGGCGGACCAGGTCCCCGGTCCGGTAGAGCCGCCCGCCGGCTTCCGCGCCGTACGGATCGGGTACGAACCGCTGCGCGGTCATCGCAGGCTGCCCGAGGTAGCCGCGAGCCAGCTCCGGCCCCCCGATCAGCAGCTCGCCGGGTACCCCTTCGGGCACCAGCTCGCCGTACGCGTCCACCACGTACGCCCGGCGCCCGCCCAGCGGGCGGCCGATCGGCACCGGGCCGCCGTCGGCCGTACCGGCTGTGTGGGTGGTGGCGGTGACGGTGGTCTCGGTCGGACCGTACGCATTGCACACCCGCGCCTGCGGCACCGCGGCCAGCCAGGCGGCCAGCGCCCCGGCCGGCACGGACTCGCCGCCGAGGATCAGCAGACGGAGGGAGGCGAGCGCGTCGGCCGCCTCCGGCCGGTCCAGCGCGAAGGCCAGCTCGGCCCAGTAGGTCGGCGGCAGGTTCAGCACGGTGATGCCGTGCTGCCGGACCGCCTCGGCGACCTGCCCCGGCAGCCACTGCTCGTCGGGGCGGACCACCACGGTGGCCCCGCACCCCAGCGCGGTGAGCAGCTGGTCGAAGGAGGCGTCGAAGCAGAAGGAGGAGAACGCCAGCACCCGGTCCGCGGCCGTCACCCCGAACTCCGCCCGAGCGGCGGCGACATGCGCATCCAGCGCCCGATGCTCGACCCCGACGGCCTTGGGCCGCCCGGTGGACCCGGAAGTGAAGATCACATACGCCAACTCCTCGGGCGCGGGCCGATGCCATACCCCCTGCGGGGCACCCTCGCCCCCGGCCCCGCCGGGCCGAACCTGGGCCGACGGCCCGGCTACGGCGGCACCTGCGGCGCCGGTGCGGCCGTCCTCGGCTGCCGTGTCCGGCGCGCCGGGCCCGTGACCCGCGCCGACGGCGCGGCTCACGCCCGTTCCGGCTGCACCGGCCGTTCCGGCGGCCCCTGCGGCGCCAGCATCGGCGGCCCCGGCCGTACCGGCCGTACCTGCGGCGCCCGCGCCGACGGCCCCGCCCGTACCGGCGGCTTGGGCCGCATCGGCAGCGCGGTTGGCACTGGTGATCCGTGCGACGCCCGCCCCGACAGCCCCGACGCCCGCACCGGCGGCGCTGGCCGAACCGGCCGAACCCGTGGTCCCGGCCGCCCCTGCGGCCATGGACGGGCCGGAGTTCCTGTCGTCAGGGGACTCCGTCAGGAGGACGGTCGGGCCGAGGGCGGTGGCCAGGGCAGCGGTGGTGGGGTCCGTCAGGACAAGTACGACCTTGGCTTCGGTTGTCATGAACCGGAGTCGGTCTGGCGGGAGTTGGCGGTCCAGGGGGACGAAGACGCCGCCGGCCCGCCAGACCGCGGCCATTGCCGCCACCGCCGGGATCCCGCGTCGCATGCACACCCCGACCGGGGTGCCCGGGGCCACGCCCGCCGTCGCCAGCCGGGCCGCCAGCGCGACGGTCAGGGCGTCCAGCTCGGCGTACCGGAGGGACTCCTCCCCGCAGACCAGCGCCACCGCATCCGGGTGGCCCGAGATCTCGAACGGCGGCGCCGCAGGCGTTGCGGCGGCCGGACCGGCCAGGGCGATCAGCCGGGTTCGCTCGCCGCCCGGCAATGGCGCGATCCGCGCCGCGAGTTCGGCCACCGGCCGGTCCGGCTCGGCCACCACCGCCCGCAGCAGCCCGACGTACCCCTCGGTGAACTGCCGCATGGTGTCCGCGTCGAACAGCGCGGTCGCGTACTGCAGCCGCGCCGCGATGCCGCCGTCCGCGGCCAGCCCCAGGTCCAGGAACACGTCCAGCGGGGTCCCGCGCAGCGGGGTCCGGACCAGCGCCACCTCCAGGCCGTCCAGCCGGGCCGGCTCCGGAACCGTGTTGAGCAGGGTGAACGAGGCCTGGGCGAGCGGGTGCCGGGACAGGTCCCGCTCCGCCCCCACCTCGCCGACCACCCGGTCGAACGGCGCCTCGAAGTGCGAGAAGTCCTGGAGTGCGCGCCCCCGGACCCGGCCCAGCAGCTCGGCGAAGCTCGGCTCCCCGGACAGGTCCGTGCGCAGCACGATGGTGTTCACGAACGGCCCGATGACCCCGGCCACCTCGGCCTGGCCGCGGTCGGCCAGCGTGGTGCACACCGCGATGTCGGTCCGGCCGGAGTAGCGGGCCAGCAGCGCCTGGTACACCGACAGCAGCAGCATGTAGCGGGTCGCACGATGCTTACGGGCCACCCGGTCGACCTCGCCGACCAGCTCGGCCGGCAGGTGGAACCGGACCACGTCCCCGGAGCCGTCCCAGAACTGCGGCCGGGGCCGGTCCGCGGGCAGGGCGAGCGGGGACACCCCGGCCAGCCGGTCCCGCCAGTACCCCAGCAGCCGCTCCATCCGGGCCCCGGTCAGCCGCTCCGCCTCGGCCCGGGCGACCTGCGCGTACTGCAGCGCCGGCGCGGCCGGCTCCTCGCCGCGGTATCCGGCGGCCAGTTCGCGCAGCAGCACGTCCCAGGACCAGCCGTCCACGGCGATGTGGTGCACCACGATCAGCAGCAGGTGCTCGTCGGTGCCGAGCCGGGCCAGCGTGACCCGCATCGGGTGCTCGGTCGCCAGGTCCAGCGGCCGGTCCAGCTCCCGGTCGAAGAGCTCCTCGGCGCTGTCCGCCTCGGCCCGCTCCACCACCAGGGCGCCCGGTGGGTCCACCCGCGGTACGGGCTCCCCGTCGACCTGGACGTAGCGGGTGCGCAGCACCTCGTGCCGGTCCACGATGCCCGCCAGGGCGCGTTCCAGCGCCGGTACGTCGAGGGCACCGCGAATGCGCAGCGCCAGGGGGAGCAGGGAATCGGCGGAACCCCCGGCGAGCTGGTCAAGGAACCACAGCCTCCGCTGTGCGAACGATGCCACCCGGTCAACCATCACTGTGCCCCTCCAAGCGCGGCGTGTTTTCCTCAACCCTGCTGGCTGCGGGGCCGGCCCAGTAGGGAAGAAGACGCAGCGGCGCGCGCGGAAGAACGCGCAACGGGCGTGGCGGCGGGCGCCCGACGGCCACCCGGCCCGGCGGAACCGCCCGCCGGCCGGGCCACCGCCCACGCCCCCCACCACGCCCGCTGCGCCTGTCGCGCCACCGCGCCCGCCGCCACCGCCGGGCCTGTCGCGCCTGCTGCGTCGGCACATGGCCGGGCCTGTCGCGCTGCCGCGCCTGCTGCGCCTGCTGCGTCGGCACATGGCCGGGCCTGTCGCGCTGCCGCGCCTGCTGCGCCTGCTGCGTCGGCACATGGCCGGGCCTGCCGCGCTGCCGGGCCTGCCGCGCTGCCGCGCTGCCGCGCCGCGCCCGCCGCGCCCGTCGCGCCCGTCGCGCCGCGACATCGCCGCTCCGCGACGCCGCCGCGCCGGCATGGCGCTACCCCTCGTCCACCGCCACGAACCGCAGCTCCGAGGTGAAGGTGTTCCCTTCCTCGTCGGTCAGCCACGATTGCTCCGGGCTCGGCAGCATCTCGGTGATCACGGCCCGCCCGGCCGGGTCCTTGCGGGCCAGCCTGCGCAGCGCCTTGGCGAGGATGTTGACGTACACCGGGCTGTCGAAGTCCACGTAGAACGGCCGGGTTTCGGTCGGCAGGACCACGAACACAAAGCGCGGCAGCCGGTGTTGCTCTCGCCACTGCCGGGCCCGGACGAACCGGCGGGCCTCGTCCTTCTCCTCGGCGAAGGAGATCTCCGCGGCGGGCAGCCGCCAGGTCTCACGCGCCACCACGAGCCGGCCCACAGTCACCCGCGGCGCGTGCTCCGCCTCCTCGGGCAGGATCTGGAACAGGTCCATCGCCAGTGTGGTCAGCACATGCGAGAACACGTCCACCGCCGCGAACTCGGCCCCGTCGGGCAGCACCACCACCAGCTCCCCGTCCCGTTCGGTGACCGCCACGTCCGCGCTGAGCACGGTACGAGGCCGCCCGGGATCGGCGGTGAAGTCGACCAGGGCCACGTAGTAGTCCTCGTCGCGGACCAGGGTGTGCCGGATCCGGGCCGAGAGCCGGGACCGGTGTTCCTTGGGCAGCAGCGGCATCAGCCGCGGGCCGGGATGGTCGCGGCCGGTGAGTTCGAGCAGTTCCCCGGGGTCGGGGTGCTGGTTGACGAACAGGGAGGCGCCCAGGGTGTTGGCGGCCATGTGCAGTTCGCCGAGGACCAGTTCGAAGTCCCCGCGGGCCACGGCCTCCGCCCCGGTCGCGGCGATCATGATGTCGGGGCTGAGGTACCGCGCGGCCGTCCAGCCCGCCGCCCGCCCGGCACCGCCCGCCCGCTCGCCGAACTGCTCGCCGAACTGTTCGGCGACCGGCCCGGCGATCTCGTCCGGCGACAGCCGGACCCGCCGGGCGTCCGGCGGTGCCGCCAGGATGGACTCCCAGCGCCGCCGGAACTCCCGCTGGAGCGCGGCGGCGTCCTCCCGCGCCGCCCCGTGCAGGATCGGCATACAGGCGAACCAGAACGCGGCCAGATCGACCGACCCCTGCGCGGCCAGCCGGGCGTACACCTCCTTCGCGCGGGCCATCACCCGCTCGGCCAGCCTGGCCGTGAGCCAGCCGGCGCTGGTGAGCAGCGGCTCCAGCGGGGCCAGCGCCTCGTGCACGGCCGCGCCCACGGTGGCCGTCGCCGCCCGCCGGCAGTCGGAGTACACCAGGGCCCGGCACGGTGCCGTGCCGGCCGACTTTTCCCGTACGGCCGCGGTCTCGGTGAGGGCGGTGAACTCCCCCTCCAGGGCGGTGAGGGCGGCGACCAGCTCCTCGGCCCCCTCGGCGGCGGCCACCCGCTCCCGGCCGCGTTCCAGCGCGTCCAGCGCCGTCAGGCCGGGCCGCCGCAGCTCCGGGTCGCCGATCCGGTCGAGCCAGGCCCGCAGGTGGCGCTCGGGGCGGGCGTCGGCGGGTATCTCCAGCCGCCACACCACCCAGCGGCGGGCCACCAGGTCCTCCAGTACGGCCGGCACGTCGACGGCGGGCAGCGCGGTGCGGATCTCCCGCGCGGTCCGGACCCCGTCGCACAGCCCGAGGACGGCGGCGGCCTCGGGGGCGACCCCCGCGGCCGGCCGGCCCGGCACCGTCACCTCCGTGCCGGAAAGGCGTACGAACGGCACCCGGCGCGGCGCCACCCAGTCCCGCAGCGCCGGATCGGAGCCGATGCTCGCGGCGAGGGCGTCGATCGCCCAGGAGGCGAAGTACACCTCCGAGCCGGCGATCAGGCCCTGGCCGGGGTCGACCGTCACCCCTTCCGCACTCAGGTCCCAGCGGCCCCAGCCGACGGGGCCGAAGAATCCGATGGTGTCGTTCTTGACGCAGAACCGCTGCCAGTAGTGGGCGACGAGCTCCTCGCGCTGGCGGGGCATGCTGGTGCGGCCGGCGGCGGTCGGGGTCCAGTTGAGGAACGGGGTGATCCCGGACCCGAGGACCGGGCGGTTCTGCCAGGCCACCGCCTCCCGGAAGGCCGGCATCCGGGCAATGTCCTGAAGGGTGTGCGCGGTCTCCACGGCGGCCTCCGCGAACAGGCCGGTGAAGTCCCGCCAGCTGTCCCCGTCGAGCTGCTCGTCCGGCGCGAACTTGTCGGCGGCCGAGGCCAGCCCGTCGGGGGCCAGCCGCAGCACCCCCGGGGCCGGGAAGCCGGCCCCGCGCAGCGCGAACTGCTCCCAGAGCCGCCAGCGTCCGCCCGGCAGCCGTACGTCGTCGTCAGTATCAGTCTCGGTCATGGCGAGTCGCCCTCACACCTGGACGAGGTCGGACTCGACGACGGAGGAGAGGTCCGCGGGCGAGGGGTAGGCGAAGACCAGTGCGACCGGTACCTCCACGCCGAGGGTCTCCTCCAGCCGTGCGGTGATCCGGAAGGCGGACAGCGAGTCGCCGCCCCACTCGTAGAAGTCGCTGTTCTCGTCGAGTTCCGCCACCCCGAGGGTCTCCCGGTAGACGGTCACCACCAGGTCGGTGAGGGCGGGTCCGGTGAGCTGCGCGGTGCTGGTCATGACAGGTTCCTCCGGTTGAGGTCGCACGGTGTGCGGATGAGTGGTGGTGCGTGAGTGGTGGTGCGGGGCAGGTGAGGTATGCGGTCGTGGTCAGGACGCGCCGGGGCCCACAGAGCGCCGGCAGGCGGTGAGGGCGGCCTCCAGTGCCGCGGTGGTGTTGCCGCCCGAGACGATGGCGACGGCACGGCCGCCGTCACGGCCCGCCCGCAGCGCGCCGGCCAGCGCGACGGCTCCGCTGGGCTCGGCCTCGACCCCGCGGCGGCGCAGCAGCGCCACCGCGGCGAGGATCTCGGAGTCGGACACCGTGATCAGGCCGTCGACCCGGTCGCGGATGATCGGATACGGCACGGCCCCGGGCTGCTGGCCGCGCAGCCCGTCGGCAACGGTGTCCCCGGGCGGCACCCGTACGGGCCGGCCCGCGGCCAGGGACCGGGCGTAGCGGTCGGTGCCGACGGGCTCGACGCCCACCACCCGGACCGGATGGCCGTCGGCGGCCAGGCAGACCCCGGCCAGCAGACCGCCGCCGCCGGCCGGCACGTACACGGTCTCGGTGTCGGGCGCCTCGGCCAGGATCTCCCGGCCCACCGTGCCCTGGCCGGCGACCACGAGCTCGTGGTCAGAGGAGGGCACCAGCACCGCGCCGGTCTCCTGCGCCAGCTCCCGGGCCCGGCAGTCCCGGTCGGCGGCCCCGCCCGGCACGCTCACGGTGTGCCCGCCGAGCGCCCGGATCAGGGCGGTCTTGGCGGGGCTCGCCCCGCCCGCGAGGACCACGGTCACCCGGATGCCCAGCGGGGCGGCCAGCCGGGCCAGCGCGATCCCGTGGTTGCCGGAGGAGCCGGTGACGATCTCGCGGGCGCCCAGCGCCAGGACCGCATTGGCGGCCCCGCGCATCTTGAACGAGCCGCTGTGCTGGAGGTGTTCGGCCTTGAGCAGCAGCCCCCAGCCGTTGCGCCGCCGGCCGGGCGCGGGCAGCCCCGGCAGCAGGGGGGTGTGCCGGACCTGACCGGTGATGCGTTCGGCCGCGGCGTCCACATCGGCCGGGCCCAGGGTGGCGAGGGCGGCGGTCATGACCGTCCTCCCGTCTCGGCCAGGGCCCGCCGGTCCGCTTTCCCGCTGCGGGTGGTGGGCAGCCGGTCCAGCCGGAGGAACCGGCGCGGCATCAGGTGCGGGGGCAGGGTGGTGGCCAGGTGGGCGCGGAGCGCGGGATCGGGGGTGTCCGCCAGGTCGCCGGTGACATGGGCCAGCAGGAACACCCGGCCCTGGTCGTCGGTGTCGGCGGTGACCACCGCCCCGGTGACCCCGGGGTGGGCCAGCAGGGCGCCCTCCACCTCGGCCGGGTCCACCCGGTAGCCGCGGATCTTCACCTGCCGGTCGCCGCGGCCCAGGTACTCCAGCCCGCCCGGCCCGGTCCGGGCCAGGTCCCCGGTCCGGTACAGCCGGGCGCCCGGCGGCCCGAGCGGGTCGGGCACGAACCGCTCGGCGGTCCGGGCCGCCAGCCCGCGGTAGCCGCGGGCCACCCCGGCCCCGCCCAGGTAGACCTCCCCGGTCTCCCCGTGCGGCACCGGTGCGAGGGCCGCGTCGAGGAGTCGTACGACCACCCCGTCGATCGGGGTGCCGACCAGGTCGGCGGTGGTGTCCGGGTCGGCCGGGACGGCGTACCGGGTCGAGGTCATGGTGCACTCGGTCGGGCCGTACTGGTTGACCAGCGCGGCACCGCTCAGCAGGGCCCGCCCGCCGGCGGCCAGGAACGGCCGCAGGGACTCCCCGCTGGACACCACCAGCCGCAGCCCGGACAGCAGCCCGGCCGCGTCCGGCTGCCCGGCCAGGAAGGACAGGTAGGACGGGGTCACGCTCAGCAGCGTGTTCACCCCGTGGTCGCGCACCGCGGCCCCGAACTCCGCCGGCCGCAGCAGCGCCGACCGCGGTACGAGGACCAGCCGGCCGCCCGCCAGCAGCGGGGCGAAGGTGTCCCGTACGGAGGCGTCGTAGCCGGGCGGGGCGATCTGCAGGGCCACCGTGTCCGGCCCCAGACCGTAGTCGCGGGCCACGCACCGCAGGTAGTTGTCCACTCCGCGGTGCTCGACCAGGACCGCGCTGGGCTCCCCGGTGCTGCCGGAGGTGTGGCTGACGTAGGCGAGGCTCCGCCCGTCCGGCGGCTCCACGGCGCCGGGGGCCACCGGCGCGGGCCGGTCCAGCAGCACCGGCCGCCCGGGCACGGGCAGCTCCTCCAGTGGCCCGGCCAGCGCCGAGGTGGTCAGCAACAGGTCCGCCCCGCCGCTGCGGACCAGCGCGGCCAGCCGGGCCGGCGGCTGCTCCACGTCCAGGACCAGGAAGGCCGCCCCGGACCGCACCACCGCGGCCGTCGCCACCACGGCGTCCGCGCCGCGCCCCACGGCCACCGCGCACACGGTCTCCGGCCGGGCGCCCCGGGCTCGCAGCATGCCGGCCAGCGCCTCGATGCGGGCGGCCAGTTCTTCGTAGGTCAGCTCGCCGTCCGGGGTGGTCAGGGCCACCCGGTCGGGGGCGAGCGCGGCATGCGCCGCGATTTCGTCAACGAAGGTGCGCATCACGCCTCCCGGGATCCGTTGCCGACGGCGGTCTGATCGACGGCGACGAAGCGCAGTTCAGAAGTGAACGTGTTCCCCTCGTCGTCGGTCAGCCAGGCCTGCTCCGGCGTGGGCAGCATCTCGCTGATCTTCAGCCGGGCCTCCGGGTCCTTGCGGGCCAGCCGGCGCGCCGCCTTGGCGAGGATCGTCAGGTACACCGGGCTGTCGAAGTCCACGTAGAACGGCCGCGGTTCGGTCGGGGACACCACGAAGACATAGCGGGGCAGCTCGCGTTCGGCCTGCCAGTGCCGGGCCCGGACGTACCGCTTCGCCTCCGACTTCTCCTCCGCGAAGCCGAGTTCGGCCACCGGCACCGACCAGGTCTCGCGGGCCACCACCATCTTGTCGATGGTGATCCGCGGGGTGTGCTCGCCCTCCGGGCGGAGCGTGAACCGGTCCATGACCCGCTGGGTGAGCGTGTTGGCGTAGACGTCGAGCAGGTCGAACGCGGCGCCGTCCGGCAGCACCGCCACCAGCGCCCCGTCCCGGTCCTCCACCACCACGTCCGCACCGGGCAGGGTGCGCGGCCGGTACGGGTCGCCGGTGTCGTCGATCACCGCGACGTAGTAGTCCTCGGGCCGGTCCAGCGAAGGACGGCTGCGCGCCGACCACTTGAGCGGGAGCTCCTTGGGGAGCTGCGGGAGCAGCCGGGGACCGGGGAAGTCGCGATCGACCTCGGCGATCAGCTCGTTCCGGTCGGGGTGCTGGTGCACGAACAGGGAGGCGCCCATCGTGTTCAGCGCGGAGTGCATCTCACCCAGCACCAGCTCGAACTCGCCGCGGGCCACCGCCTCCCGGTCCTCAGCCACGACCAGCACGTCCGGGCTGAAGTACCGGGCCAGCGACCAGCCCGCGCCGGGCTCCTCGAAGGCCTCCCGGACCTTCTCGGCGATGTCGTCCGAGCTCCGGCGGACGCTGCGCGCGCCCTCCGGGACCGCCAGGATCTCCGCCCACTTGGCGCGCAGTTCGTCCTGAACAGCGTCGATGATCGGGCCGGCCTGCGGGTGCGGGGAGGGCAGGGTCGCCATCCACATCGACCCCAGGTCCACCGGCCCACCGTCACCGTTCGCGGCGAGCCGCTCGTACGCCTCCCGGATCCCCGCGCCGATCCGCTCGGCCACCCGGTTGGTCATCCAGCGGGCCGCGGTCAGACACAGGTCGAGCGGGGTCAGCTCGTCGAGGAGCGCGGTGCCGAGGGTGGCCGTCGCGGCGCGCCGGGCGTCGGAGTACACCAGGCCGCGGCAGGGCGCGGTCCTGGCCCCCTTGGAGCGCTGGGCGTCGGTGGCGGTCAGCGCGGCGAAGTCGGCCTCCAGCGCGCCGATCGCCGAGGTCAGCGCGTCGGCGTCCAGGCCGGCCGCCTGGACCGCGTCGCGCCCCCGCTCCAGCACGGCCAGCTTCTCCAGCGCGGGTTCGCGGACGGCCGGGTCGCCGATCCGGTCGAGGATGGCCCGCAGCTCCCGCTCGGGGTGGGTGGCGGAGGGCACGTCCAGCCGCCAATGCGCCCACCGCTTGGCGACCAGGGCCGTCACCGTCTCGGCGGTCTCGGCCACGGTCAGCCCGGCCGCGTCGGCGATCGCCGCCACCGGCCGGGTCCCGTCGCAGAGTTCCAGTACGGTCCGGGCGGTCGTACCGATCTCCTGCGGCGGCCGGCCCGGCATCCGGACCGTGCCCTCGGCGACCCGTACGAAGGAGACCCGGCGCGGCGGGATCCAGGCGAGCAGGGCCGGGTCGGCGCCCAGCGATTTGGCGAGGGCATCGATGGCCCAGGAGGCGAAGTACACCCGGGAGTCGGCGAGGAACCCGGTGCCGGGGCTGCCGGGATCCACGGCGATTCCGCGGGTGCCGAGGTCCCAGCGGCCCCAGCCGACGGGGCCGAAGAATCCGATGGTGTCGTTCTTGACGCAGAACCGCTGCCAGTAGTGGGCGACGAGCTCCTCGCGCTGGCGGGGCATGCTGGTGCGGCTCGCAGCGGTCGGCGTCCAGTTGAGGAAGGGCGCGATGCCGGTGCGCAGCACGGCCGGGTTCTGCCAGGCCACGGCGGCGCGGAAGCGCGGCGAGGCGGCGATCTCCTGGAGCAGGCCGGCGGTGCGTACGGCACCTGCGTCGAAGGTCTCGAGGAAGGCCTCCCACTCGGGCCCGGCGAGCGGGTCGGCCGGACCGAACTTGTCGGCGGCGGGCGCCAGCCCCGGCGGGGCCATGCGCAGCACCCCCTCGGCCGGGAAGCCGGGTCCGCGCAGGGCGAAGTGCTCCCACAGGCGCCACCCCCCGCTGGACAGCTGCACGTTCTGCGGGCCGATCGGGCCGTGCGGCGCATCCGGCATCTGCGGTATCTCCGTCATGACGAACTCCTTCCGGGCTGGCTGCCCCGAACACTGCCGGTGGGCGGTGCCGGGCGGACAGGGAAGGAGCGGCAGCGTCTTCCGCCGGTCCTGCTGCGCGTTTGTCCCTATGGCCGACCCGGCCGACGGGGGCACGCTGGCCCCGTCGACCGAGCGAGCAAGTGCGGGAGGACCAAACAATGAGCACACAGGACACGAACAGCGAGCCCGGCTACCGGGTAGTCCACAACGACGAAGAGCAGTTCTCGATCTGGCGGACGGACCGGGAGCTGCCGGCCGGATGGCATGCCGAGGGCACCGAGGGAACCCGGCAGGAATGCCTGGACCACATCGCCCAGGTATGGACGGACATGCGCCCGCGCAGCCTGCGCCAACGCATGGCAGGCGCAAGCGTCTGACCGAGACCGGGCAGACGACCGGACGGAAGAGCCGGACCCGAACCCGGGTCCGGCTCCGCCGCGCCTTGGCCGCCCCGGCGTGGGCAGACGTTCCGCAGGGCGATGGGGGCAGCACCTGCTCGAGCGAAGCCGAGAGCTTGGGGGAGGGTGGGCACACCGGGCCCCCCGGCCCCGCCCGCCCGGGTCGGCCTCCGCCCTGCACCGGCAGGGCCCCGGCTCCGCCACCTGCCCAAGCAGGGCTCTGCCCGGGCCTGGCAGGGCCCCGGTTCCGCTGCCTGCCCAAGCAGGGCTCTGCCCGGGGCTGGCAGGGCCCCGGCTCCGCCACCTGCCTAAGCGGGGCTCCGCCCTGGGCTGGCAAGACCCCGGCTCCGCCGCCTGCCCAGCCAAGGCTCCGCCCCGGGCCGGCAGGCGCCCGGCTCCGCCACCTGCCCAGCCAAGGCTTCGCCCCGGGCCGGCAGGGCTCCGGCTCCGTCGCCTGCCCAAGCAGGGCTTCGCCTTGGGCTGGCAGGGCCCCGGCTCCGCCCCCTGCCTAAGCAGGGCTCCGCCCTGGGCTGGCAGGGCCCCGGTCCGTCTTCTGCCTAAGCAGGGCTCCGCCTTGGGCTGGCAAGACCCCGGCTTCGCCGCCTGCCCAAGCAGGGCTCCACCCTGGGCTGGCAGGGCCCCGGCTCCGCCACCTGCCCAAACAGGGCTTCGCCTTGGGCTGGCAGGGCCCGGCACCCAGCCTGCCCAGCCAAGGCTCCGCCCGGGCCGGCAGGGAAGCAGCAGGCCCCCGCTCCGCCGCCCGGCAGGGCATGGCCCCGGGCCGGCAGGCGCGGCAGGCGCGGCAGGCGCGGCGCCCCGGTTCCCCCGCCCGGCCAGGGCATGGCGTTGGCTTGGTGTACGACCCCCCGTCACAGAGCGGCCAACAGCCCGTACACCGGCCGCGCTCTCCTTGGGGCGCCCCTCGCCGCCCGCCCGCCCGCTCAACCCCCAGAGGTCGTCACCATGGCAGAAGTCAATCGCCGCCGGTTCCTGCAAATGGCAGGCGGCACCGCCGCCTTCGCCGCGCTCTCCCAGAGCATCGCCCGCGCTGCCGCCATCCCGGCCCAGGGCAGCACCGGCACCATCCAGGACGTGGAGCACATCGTCGTCCTGATGCAGGAGAACCGTTCCTTCGACCATTACTTCGGCACCATGAAGGGCGTACGCGGCTTCGGCGACCCGCGCCCGGTCCTCCTCGACAACGGCAAGTCCGTCTTCCACCAGTCGAACGGCACCAAGGACGTCCTCCCGTTCCACCCGGACGCGGAGGACCTCGGCATGCAGTTCCTGGAGGGCCTCAACCACGACTGGGCCGGCGGCCAGAAGGCCTACAACAACGGCAAGTACGACAAGTGGGTGCCCGCGAAGACCGCCAACACCATGGCGTACATGACCCGCGGGGACATGCCCTTCCACTTCGCCCTCGCCGACGCCTTCACCGTGTGCGACGCCTACCACTGCAGCTTCATCGGCGCCACCGACCCCAACCGCTACTACATGTGGACGGGCTACACGGGCAACGACGGCACCGGCGGCGGCCCGGTCATGGGCAACCAGGAACTCGGCTACGGCTGGACCACGTACCCCGAGCGCCTGGAGGCGGCCGGGGTCTCCTGGAAGATCTACCAGGACATCGGCGACGGACTGAACGCGGCCGGCCACTGGGGCTGGATCAACGACGCCTTCCGCGGTAACTACGGCGACAACTCCCTCCTGTACTTCAACTCCTTCCGCAACGCCCAGCCCGGCAGCCCGCTCCACGAGAAGGCCCGCACCGGCACCAACGCCAAGGCGGGCGAGGGCCTCTTCGACCGCCTCCGCGCGGACGTCACGGCCGGTACCCTCCCGCAGATCTCGTGGATCACCGCACCCGAGGCGTTCAGCGAGCACTCCAACTGGCCGGTGAACTTCGGCGCCTGGTACATCTCCCAGGTCCTCGACGCGCTCACCGCCAACCCCGACGTCTGGGCGAAGACGGCCTTCTTCATCACCTACGACGAGAACGACGGCTTCTTCGACCACGTCGTGCCCCCGTACCCGCCGGCCTCGGCGTCCTGGGGCCTCTCGACGGCCGACGTCACCGGCGACCTGTACAAGGGCAATGTGTCCGGCTACGCGGCCGGCCCGTACGGCCTCGGCCCCCGCGTCCCGATGATCGTCGTCTCCCCGTGGAGCAAGGGAGGTTTCGTCTGCTCCGAAACCTTCGACCACACCTCGATCATCCGCTTCATGGAGAAGCGCTTCGGCGTCAGCGAGCCCCACATCTCGCCGTGGCGCCGGGCCGTCTGCGGCGACCTGACCTCGGCCTTCGACTTCAGCACGGCCGACGCCACCCCCGCCCCCCTCCCCTCCACCTCCGGCTACCTCCCGCCGGACCACAACCGCCACCCGGACTACGTCCCCACCCCGCCGGCCACCGGCACCCTCCCGCGCCAGGAGGCCGGCTCCAAGCCCTCCCGGGCCCTGGGCTACGCCCCGTACGTGGACGGCGCCCGCACCACCTCCACCGGCAAGTTCACCCTCACCTTCTCCTCCGGGCCCGCCCTCGGCGCCCACTTCCACATCCGCTCGGGCAACCGCACGGACGGCCCCTGGCCCTACACGGTCGAGGCCGGCAAGACCCTGTCCGACACCTGGAGCACCAGCAGCTCCACCGGCAACCAGATCAACCTCACGGTCTGGGGCCCGAACGGCTTCCTCCGCACCTTCAAGGGCCCCACGAAGAAGGCCGGCCCGGAGATCACAGCCCGCCACGACGCCACCACCGGCAACCTCCTCCTCACCCTGAAGAACACCGGCACCACCGCCGTCAACCTCACCATCACCAACGCCTACGGCGGCACCCCCCAGACCCTCCGCGTAGCCGCCGGCTCGACCACCACCCACCCGGTCGACCTCCGCACCACCGCCCGCTGGTACGACGTCACAGTGATCTCCGACCTCGACACCACCTTCCTCCGCCGCTTCGCAGGCCGAGTGGAAACAGGCGCCCCGAGCACCTCGGACCCGGCCATCAAGACACTCTGACCACACCGAAGGCCGCCGCCCCGGGGAACCGGGGCGGCGGCCTTCGGCGTGATCACACCGGCACGTCAGTACACGGGCACGGGCACGGGCAGCGGCGCGGTCCCCATCGTGGCCACGGCCCACCGCTGCGCGGCGGTGGCGTTGCAGTCCCAGAGCTGGAGCCGGGTACCCGGGGTGGTGTTCCCCGCGTTCAGATCCAGGCACCGTCCGGAGGCCGGATGGTGGATACTGCCGTCCGCCCGGGGCATGAACCGCTGCTCCTCGGTGCCGTTGCAGGTCCAGAGCAGAACGGCGGTTCCGTTGTCCGAGCCGGCGTTCTCGGAGCCGAGGCACTTCCCCTGGACGCGGATGCTGCCGTCGTGGTGGATCTGGAACTGCTGGGCGACCGCCCGGCCGTTGCAGGTCCACACCTGGATCGCATTGCCGTCGCCGGTCCGGCCGCTGTCGTTGTCGACGCAGGTGTCGGTCTTGGCGGCGTAGGCGATCGGCCCGACGGCACCGGGCGCGGCGACGGACGCCGCGTAGGAGTAGTGCGCCAGATTGCCGATGCCGCCGGTGTAGCCGTACGCGGTGTCGGGCTGACCGTCCGACTTGTACCGGCCGAGGACGAGCGGACCGCCGGTGACCGGCCCGTCGGCCGCCCGGTGGCGCCCGGACCCGGCGTGGATGCCGTTGACGTACAGCCGCATCTGGCCGGTACCCGCATCGAAGACGGCCGTCAGCCGGGTCCAGGCATCGGGGATGACGCGAGCGGCATCCGGATTGAGGGTGGTCGTCGCGTCGTAGGACCAGCCGTCGTTGTCCCCCTTGGCCAGGGCGAAGCGCCAGACCTTGGTGTGCCGGTCGGGGTAGAGCAGGAAGGAGCTGGAACGGGTCGCATCCTGGCTGACGACTACGCCGCTGGCCGCGGAGGCCTTCGCCCACACGCTGAGGGTGAAGCTCTGCCGGACGTCGAGTGAGGGGCCGGTGGCTGTGGCCCGGGATCCGGTGCCGTGGAAGGCGGCGTACGGGGTGCTGGTGCCTCCGATGTCGGCGGTGGGCCAGGTGACCTCGCTGGTGGGGTCCACGCTCGCGTCGTCGGCGGTCAGCTTCCACTGGGCCCGGGGACGGTTGAGGTTCCCCAGGGAGACGGGGTTCGGGTCGAAGCCGGTCACGGTGGGGTGCAGCACGGTGGTCCCGTTGGGCGCGGTCCCGATGCCGGGGAACGCCACGAGCTGCTGCTGGGTGTCGACCGCCCACAGGTCGGGGATGCCGTCACCCGTGATGTCACCGTCGGAGCCGACTCGGGGATAGGCGGCGGGGGTGAGGGTGACGCCGGGGATCAGGCCCTTCGTGGGGTCCGGAAGGCTGGTGAAGACCGGGGCCTCGGGTGTGCCGGTGTTGGCGAAGGCATGGGAGTGAATGCTGCCGCTCGCCGAACGGGCCCACAGAGTCGGGAAGTTGGTTCCCTTGGCGCGGCCCGGAGCGATGAGGTCGTACGAGGCCCAGCGGGTGTCGTTGGCCGAGAGCAGGACGGCGCGGGTGTCAAGCTGGGTTCCGATGCCGGGAGTGCCCAACCAGAGTCGTCCGTTGTCGGTGAACAGCAGCGAGGTCCGCGGCAGTACTTGTGGGTTCGTGCCGGTATCGCCGGCGACGGTGCCGCCGAAGGCGGCGATGCGGCTGGTCCCAGACCAGTCCGAGCCATAGCCGTGCGTCGCACAGGACACGGCGGCCTGGCTTGCGGTCACACAGGTTCCGGGCTTCGACAGCGTCGCCCGGTCCTGGCCGTCGAAGCGGCCACCGAGATCGTCGTTCTGGTACAGGTACAGGTTCGCATCGCCGTCCCTGTGGGCGAAGAGGTCATCGACGCTCTTGAACCCGGGGCTGCCCCGGTGGCTGATCCGGACCTGGTCGTTCCAGCCGTTTCCGCCGGGAGCTGCCGCGATCACGGCCTTCGGTGCGGTGGCCGGATCAGTGTCCTTGGCCCTGCCTTCGATGGTGCGAAGGTTGCCGGTGAGGTCGGGCAGGAGCAGGTCGGGCTTCTTGTCGCCGGTGACGTCGCCGAAGGAAGGGGCGGGACCCTTCAGGTTCGAGGGCGCGTAGTAGCTGTAGACGAAGGGCTGGGACAGGTTGCCCGCGTTGTCCTGCGTCTGCAGGTACACGTGATTGGTGCCCCAGCGCGGCGGCGTGACCTTGACGGTTGCCTTGCCACCGGTCATCGCGGTGATCTGCGCACTGTTGGCGGCATCCGTGCACTTCCAGTTGGTGGCTGCCGCCTGCACGGGGTCGGTCGTCCAGCGGGCGCATGCCAGCCCGGAAGTCCGGGCGCCGCCGGCCGGGGCCGGATCCGTTCCCATGAGGGTGAACGTGCCTTCCTGACCTGAGTACTTGGGCCGCGCCCCGATGGTTCCCGATTCCGGGAAGTCGGTGGAGGTGACTTCCGCGGTGGGCGGGGTGCGGTCGACGCGGAAGTAGCACAGGTCGGTGTTGGCGCTGGTGAGATTGCCGTCCGAGGTGGAGGCCAGCCAGCCGTACTCGTGGCCGTCGGTCAGGGGGCCGACGTTGACGGTGACGGCTCCGTGGCTCCCGTTCCCGTTCGAGTGGTGGAGCGTCGTCTTCTGGTTGTCGTCGTTGTCCCAGAGTTTGAAGGTCGTGTTCAGGACGTTCCCGACGGCCGAGTAGGTGGACGTGGTCAGGGCGATGTCGTTGTTGGCACCGACCCAGCCGGGGTTGTCCCAGGGGTTAGCCGTGCCGGGGGTCTTACAGTCGTTGTACGTGCCGTCCTTGGCGAAGCCGGGGGTCGGGCTGGTACGAGGCCACCACACCGTGGGCCTGACGTCGTACTCCACGACGATGTGCGGGTTGTTGGCGAAGCGCTGACGGTAGTACTTGTTGGACTCGTCGTCCGGGGCGAGGCCGAAGGTCTGATGTGCCCAGCGTCCCTGGGAGGCAGCCTTCATGGTGGTGGTGACATCGAATGCGATCTCGCCGGTCCCGGAGACCGGGATGCTCCCCCCGAGCTTGGCGCACCCGCCCATCCGCGACCCTGTTCCGCAGGGCTGTGCGTTCCAACTGGTCGGATTCTTGATCTCCGCCGTCGCGTACAGACCCATCGGGGTGTTGGTGGACGGGCTGGAAGAAGAGACGATCGTCGCGTGGAAGGTGGCGCTGAACACCGTGACCTCGCGGTCCGGCCTGGTGTGGATCGCCGAGTCGACACCGATCTTGAAGTAGGCGCGGGTGCGGCCCTCCTTACGGCAGGGCGGATCGCCGATGTTGTACCCGCAGAAGCCGGTGGCCGGCTTGTCCTGGCCGTACTCGGTGCCGTTGAACCCGTTGGTGTCCGCGTAGGCCTCCTGCACCTGGGACCAGGCCTGCCTGGTGTTGTCGACGGTCGGGTTGATGCCCGGATCGATGAACCGCGGCCCCGTGCCCTGCGCCAGCAGGGCCGGGTCGGGGACGAGCTCGATGGCCCGGTTGTCCGCGATAACGCTGATGGGTGCGACCGCAGCACCGGCGCCAGGGCCATCGGCGGTGGAGCCGGTCGGTTCGCTGTCGGCACCGGTCCGTGCCGCTCCCTTGGTGGAAGCCGTCGAGTCACCGGCCGAATCCCACATGAGCGAGGCGGGGCTGGAGAAGCGCGTCTTCCCCTCGGCGTCGACCACGGTGATGTTGCCCGCGGCGTCGGAACTCACCGCCAGCCCCTGGGCGTCGACGTCGAGGCGGAGCTTCCGTACGGAGGGGTGCGCTGCGGCCTCGGCGGTGTGGACGACGAGGACCTGGCGCCAGCCGCCGAGGGTGTTGGCGGTCAGTCGCAGGTCGACATCCGGAAGGACGGAGGAGTAGAGGGCACTGTTGCCGTCCACGATGGGCCGGGGGAGCGGGAAGGGGGCCTTGACGGACAGCGTCTTCCCGTCGGAGGTGCTCATGCTGGCCATCGGGCCGCTACCGCCGCCGGAAAGCTTCAGCAGCGAGGGCGCGACCGCGGGGGTGAAGGTGCCGTCGGCGTTGGCGCGCAGGGTCGCGTCCACCTCCTTCCAGCTTCCGTCCTCCGCCTTTACCCGCTGGGTTGTGGCCGTCGCCTCCGTGGTGAGCGTGCCACGGGGATTGGCCCAGGTCTGGGAGCTCTCAGTGGTCAAGTGGCCCACGGCCACTCGCTCCCCAGTACGTTTGGCTTCCGCCAGGGCTGCGCTGAGTGCCTGATCCTCGGCGGAGGGAACGGGCTCGGAGCCGGCGGTCGGCGGTCGGGCGCCCGGTCCGCCGTCATCTGCCGCAGCCGGCGGAGCGGCGAGGACACCTGCGCCGAGGGCGAGCAGCAAGACGCCCGCGAGGGGAAGTGCAGGTAAGCCGGAGACCCGGGGCCGGCGTGGTGCCCGCGCTCTCGTGACCCGCGAAGGAAGAAGTGACGACCTCACGTTGGCAGTCCTCGCTGTGAGCAGGAAACGGACAGAAGTCAGTCGCACGCTCTCTTCACATATGCAAGTTCGTCAACGGATTATCGGGCGCGAGTGCCTGTTTCGAGTAGTTGCACCCCCACTGTCCGTCGAGTGACATGGATCACGTAGGCCACTTTGGTCGATCGTCGCATTTATCGAACACGGGCTCCGTAGGGTGCGTTCGATCCGGGTGGAGTAGACCCGGCTATTCGTACGCTCTGTGTCCTGTGGGGGGATCCGGTTGTCTCGTCGGGGTGGGTTATTCGCGCGCTCGAAACGCGGTCGGCCGCGGGTCGCGATCGTCTCGGTTCTTGCGGTGCTCTTCTCCGGTCTGGGGCTTCCCCTGGTGGAAGCAGCTGAGAAGCCGCCGGAAGTGTGGGTCCCGCCGAATACCGCGCTACCGGAGACCAAGCCCGTCAAAGGTTCGGATGTCCAGCCGTCGGCCGAACCGCCACCGACTGGCCGGGAATGGACCCCGGATTCGAACATCGAAGCCCTGACGGGTGCCGCGACGGTGGCGTTCGGAGCTGCCGAAACGTCGAGATCGGTGCTCGGTCCCGGATCGATCAAGGCCGGATCGCTTCCGGTGTGGATCGCGCCAGTGAATGGCGCAAAGAAATCTGGCGCTGCCATCGCGTCCGGCGGCGGTGAGGACACGCTGCAGGTCCAGGTAAAGGGCGCGGACGGGGCGCGCGCGGCAGGCGTCAACGGCGCCTTGGTGGCAGTCTCCGACACCGATCGCACGAGCTCGTCCGGCAAGGTCACGCTCGAATTCGACGTCACGGCTTGGGCGAAGACGGCCGGCGCGAACTGGGCCGATCGTGCCCGGATGGTTCAGCTGCCCGCGTGTGCTCTGACCACTCCCGGAGCGGACGGCTGCACGACGCGGACCCCGGTCGCGGCCCAGCGGGACGCGGCCTCCGGCCGACTGGTGGCCGAGATCGAGATACCGGCGCGCCCCGGGGCCTTCGTACGTAAGTCCGCGTCGAGCGCTCCATCGGCCGGCGAGGCTTTCGCCGCCCCAACCTCGCCCGCTCAGAACGTCGTGCTGGGTGTGGACCCGGGCCCGTCCGGTGCGGCGGGTGACTTCTCGGCGACTCCGCTGCTGCCGTCGATGTCCTGGCAGGCGGGCGCGAACGCCGCGAACTTCACGTACGGCTACACGGTCGAGGTGCCCTCGGCGATCGCCGGTCCGGCCCCGAGCGTCGGCCTGTCCTACGACTCGTCTTCGCTGGACGGGCGTACGGCGTCCACAAATGCGCAGGCGAGCTGGATCGGTGACGGCTGGGACTGGCACCCGGGTTCGATCTCCCGGTCGTACAAGACGTGCAAGGACGTCGGGATCAAGGATTCTGGTGACGAGTGCTGGGGCGGCGATGTCCTCTCCCTCAACCTGGCCGGCCACGCGGGCGAGATCGTCCGAGATGACAACTCCTGCGTCTACCGGCTCCGCGGCGACGACGGCAGCAAGATCGAGCGGCTGACCGGCCGCAACAACGGTGCCTGGAAGGGCGAGGCCTGGAAGGTGACCACCGGCGACGGCGCCCAGTACTACTTCGGTGCCAACCGCCTTCCTGGCGGAGATGGCACCGATCCGGAGGCGAAGTCGGTTTCCCGGGTGCCCGTCTACTGGCCGGGCGGGCAGGACAAGTGTATGGGGGCCGACTCCCCGGCCACCGGTTCCTGGAACGACCTCGGCTGGCAGTGGAACCTCGACTATGTCGTCGACCCGCATCAGAATCTGATCTCGTACCGCTACGAGCAGGAGACGAACCACTACTCCCGCGGCGGCGGCCAGAACAACGGCAACGGCACCCTCGCCCCCTACCACCGCGGCAGCTACCCGGCCTGGGTCGGCTACGGCCAGCGCCTGCCCGACCAGATCGCCGCCAAGGGCGCCGCCAAGCCGGCCGCCCAGGTGTGGTTCCGCACCGGCGAACGCTGCACCCCCATCGACAGCGCGATCTGCAAGGACCCGGCCAACCAGCGCACCACGGCCAATGCGGCCTACTGGCCGGATGTCCCCATCGACCAGGAGTGCAAGTCCACCGGCACCTGCCTGAACCTCTCGCCCACCTACTTCACCACGAAGAAGCTGAACTGGATCGACACCGAGGTCCTTGAGGGCACCACCTACCGGCGCGTCGACACCTTCGGCCTCAAACACACCTTCGAGGACCCGCAGGACGGCACGTCCCGCTCGCTCTGGCTGAACTCCATCCAGCGCCTGGGCAAGAACGGCCAGGCCACCCTCACCGTCCCGGCGGTGACGTTCCAGCCGAAAGAGATCGCCAACCGCGTCGACGGAACCGTCACGCGCCCGGACGGCACAGAGGCCTCCGCCCCGCGTTACAACCGGCCGCGCATCCAGTCCATCACCACCGAGACCGGCGGCCAGATCAACGTCGTCTACAAGGCGGCCGAGTGCTCCCGGACCGCCAACCGGATGCCGGCCTCCGAGGACAGCAACACCATGGCCTGCATGCCGGTCAAGTGGTACCTGCCCGGCCAGTCCTACCCGGACCCGGTCAACGACTGGTTCAACAAGGTCATCGTCCAGTCCGTCACCGAGCAGGACAAGGTCGGCGGCCAGGTCGCCCAAGTGACCGAGTACGCCTACGACGGCGGCATCGCCTGGCACCGCAACGACTCAGAACTCCCCGACCCCAAGACCCGCACCTGGGACCAGTTCCGCGGCTACGCCAGCGTCACCACCCGCACCGGCAACGCCTCCGAAGGCCCGCGCACCAAGAGCACCACCCACTACCTGCGCGGCATGGACGGCGACGTCCTGAAGAGCGGCAAGCGCTCCGTCTCCTACACCGATGCCGACGGGAAGCAGCAGCCTGACCAGGACGTGCTGTCCGGATTCGCCGTCCGGACCCAGACCTTCGACGGCGACACCGCCACCCTGGTGGCCGAAGAGATCTCTGCTCCCTGGCTGGGCGAGGTCACGGCGACCCGCGCCCAGTCCGGCGGCATGCCAGCCATCACCGCCCGCGCGCTGAACACGGCCAAGGTGACCAATCGCGCCCGGCTCGCGAACAACAACTGGCGTACCTCCGAGCGGACGTCCACCTACGACGACACTCTCTTCTCACGCCCGCTGCGGATCGACGACCGGGCCGACACCTCGCGTTCGGACCAGCGTCTCTGCACCACTTTTGACTACGCGACAGGTCCCAGTGGCAGTCTGACCCAACTGGCGTCCCGCACCCTGGTCCTCTCGGGCACGTGCGGCCAGACACCGACTGCGGCCAACACGGTCGGCGACACGCGCACGTACTTCGACAGCCTGCCGCTGGGCCAGTCCGGGGCAGCTGCCGACCAGACGGGCACCGAGGTCCTGGAGAAGTACGACGGCGCGGGCAAGCCGGTCTACCGCCGCAACGCCACCTCCACGTACGACGCCTACGGCCGAGTCACCAGCACCACCAACAACATCCGCAAGGACGCGGCCCACCCGGGCGGCGCGGTCACCAAGACCGAGTACAAGCCGGCCACCGGCTCCCTCCCGACGGAGGTCGTCCACACCAACCCGCTGGGCTGGAAGTCGTACAACACCCTGGACATCGGCCGCGCCCTGCCGCTGAAGTCCACCGACGAGAACGGCCATATCGCCGAACGCGAGTACGACGCACTCGGCCGCGTCATCGCCGTATGGCAGCCCGGCCAGGAACGCTCCAAGGGCTCCCTGCCGGTCCGCAAGTTCTCGTACACGATGAACGGCACCAACGCGCCGACCACCGTTCTGAGCCAGACGCTCATGAACAACGACGAGTACATCAACAGCTTCACGATCTACGACGGCCTCGGCCGGGTCCGCCAGACCCAGGCCCGGACCCCCTCCGGAGCCCAAGGCCGGATCATCACCGACGCCCTGTTCGACTCCCACGGCCGCCAGGTCAAGACCAGCGCTCCGTACTACAACGACGAGGGCGCCCCGTCCGGCGCGCTCTTCCTGCCGAACGGCGGAGTGACCCCGGACTCGAAGATCCCCGCGCAGACGGTGCAGGTCTTCGACGGCCTAGGCCGGTCCACCGCGTCGGTGTTCCAGTCCTACGGCGTCGAGCAGTGGCGTTCGAAGACCGAGTACCCGGGCGCCGACGAGGTGCGCAGCATCCCGCCGAACGGCGGCTTCGCCTCCGCCGCCATCAGCGACGGCCTCGGCCAGAGGGTGGCCCTGCGCCAGTACAAGGCCAACACGCCCACGGGTGCCTACGACGAAACGACCTATGGCTACAACGCCCAGGGCAAGGAGTTGTGGCGCAAGGACTCGGCCGGCAACGAGTGGACGTTCACGTACGACCTGCTCGGCCGTCTGACCAAGTCGACGGACCCTGACTCCGGCACGTCTACCACCGCCTACGACGACGCGAAGAACCTCGTCTCGGCCACCGACGCCCGCGGCAAGAACGCCACCACGGTCTCCGACCTCCTCGGCCGTCCGGTCGCCACGTACGAGGGCACGGCAGTCGACCCGGCCAAGCAGGTCGCCGGCTTCACCTACGACACGAAGGCCTTGGGCAAGCCGTCCACCACCACCCGCTACGTCGGCGGCGCAACCGGCGCGGCGTACGTCTCGGAAGTCACGGGCTACGACGGCGGCTACCGCCCGCTCGGCACCAAGACCACCATCCCCGCAGTCGAGAACGAACTAGCCGGCACTTACGAGACCACCAATACCTACGACAAGTACGGCCACCTGAGGATGACGGCCCTGCCGGCGATTTCGAAGGCCGGCCTGACCGCCGAGACAGTGGCGTTCGGCTACAACATCGGCGGGAGCCTCATCTCCACGGACGGGAAGCAGGGTCACGTGGTGACGCCGTACGTGGTGGACCTGCGCTACGACCCGTACGGCCGGGTCACCCGCACCACGGTCGGCAACACCGGCAAGCAGATCGTCTCCACCGTCGACTACGACGCGGGGACCGGGAGGCCGGTCCGTACGACGCTGGACAAGCAGACGGCGGCCAGGGCCAGCGTGGACGTCACGGACTACACCTACAACAAGGCGGGTTCCCTGACCTCCATCCGTACGGTGGAGGACGGTGCGCAGGCCGATCAGCAGTGCTTCACGCACGACTACCTGGGTCGCCTGACCCAGTCCTGGACGGACACCGGCACCATCAACACGGCGCCCCAGCCCTCCGTCCGCGGCATCGGCGGCTGCACCAACGCGACCGGCCCGTCCGTGGACGGCACCGGCAAGCCGAGCTTGGGCGGTCCGGCTCCGTACTGGCAGCAGTACGAGTACGACAAGACCGGCAACCGCACCAAGCTGGTGCGCAAGGACACCGCGGGCAACGCGTCCAAGGACGTCACGGTCACCCAGACCTTCGCCGACGGCCCCAACACCCCGAGCACCGACCCTGCAACCGGAGGCGGCACGGGCGGCCCGCACGCCCTGCTGAAGTCGACCGAGACCGGTCCGTCGGGCACGAAGGTCACCTCCTACACCTACGACGCCGCAGGCAACACAGCCTCGATCACCAGCACGCCAGGCACCAAAAACCTCACGTGGAACGGCCAGGGCAAGCTCGACAAGATCACCGGCACCGGCGAGAGCGCCGGCACCAACTACCTCTACGACACCGGCGGCAACCAGCTCATCCGCCGCGACCCCGGCAAGACCACCCTCAACCTCGGCACCGACCAGATCACCCTGGACACCGCCACCAAGAAGGTCACCAACGTCCGCACCTACGCGGCCCCCGGCGGCCTGTCCATCACCCGCACCACCACCGGCGGCACCAGCCAGCTCACCTACCAGGGCTCGGACCACCACGGCACCGGCGGCGTCCAGTTCGACTCCGCCAACCTCGCCCAGACCCGCCGCCACTCCGACCCCTTCGGCAACGCCCGCGGCACCCAGCCCACCCCCGGCACCTGGGCCGGCGACAAGGGCTTCGTAGGCGGCACCAAGGAGGAATCAACCGGTTTCACCCTCCTCGGCGCCCGCGAATACGACCCCACCACCGGCCGCTTCATCAGCCCCGACCCCATCATCGACCCGGGCAACCCGCAGCAGTGGAACGCCTATGCGTATTCCAGCAACGGGCCTATCAACAAGTCGGACCCGACGGGACTTCGGGAGGGATGCAGCGACCCGGAGGAATGCAAGTCGGTCACCAATGTGCACCGGGCTCGGACTACGAAGAAAGAGACCGCTGAGGAGTCCAAGACCAGAGGCGAAGTCGACGCAGCGCAGAATGAGCTGAACTCCGCGAAGCAGCGGCGGGACGAAATCAAGCGCGAGGTCATCAACGTCGTCATGGACCTCATCGGCTATAACGACGCCCGCGACTGCTTCACCAAGGGCGACGTCATGGCCTGCATCAACACGGCTTTGAACTCCGTCCCCTGGGGCAAGGTGTTCAAGGCCATCAAGGTCGGCATCAAGGCATACAAGATCTACAAACAGCTGAACAAAGCCTACGACGCCATCCACGCCGCCGAGCGGCGTTCCTCCCGCGCCATGGAGGCGTTCACCCGCGCCAAGAGGGCGGGTGATGAGGCCCGAGCAGCCGAGGCCCAAGCCGCCAAATCGGCAAGCGCGAAGGCAGCGGACGACTCAGCCAGCGACGCCGCAAGCACCGAAGCCAAGGCTTCGAAGAGCGATGCCGACGCCGAGGCGGACGCCGGAAGCGCCGAGTCCCGAGGCGGCGGCAGCGACGCCTCGGCACCTCCGGCGAAGTGCAACAGCTTCCCTGCCGGTGTCCGAGTCCTCATGGCCGATGGGTCGACCAAGGAGATCGAGGACGTCCGCGACGGTGACACCGTCATGGCCACCGACCCGCAGACGGGCGAAACCCGCCCGAAGAAGGTCACGGCCACCATCACCACCCCGGATGACAAGGAATTCACCGACCTCACCCTCACCGACGACGCCAACCCCCGCGGCCCGCCGTCCCAGCTCACCTCCACCCGCCACCACCCCCACTGGAACGAAACCCGCAAGCAGTGGGTCGACGCCGGCGACTTCACCCCGGGCGACCAACTCATCCAGCCCAACGGCACCACCCTCACCGTCAGCGCCGTACGGACCTACCCCTACGCCGTCACCACGCACAACCTCACCGTCAACGACTTCCACACGTACTATGTGCTGGCAGGCGCCGCGCCAGTCCTGGTCCATAACTGCCCTGCAGCAGCTGACGATAGCGGCCCCGAGATTGTCCGGGGACGTGGACGAGCCTCTCAAGATCCGTCTGAGCTTCCTGACCTTGTCGATCCGGCTAATGGCGGGTACAGCACACCTCGGGGAACGCGATCTCATTCGGAGCCGGGTACGACGCGGCGAGCCAGTCAAGCTGTTGGTGACGAAGCGCAGAACCGAGCCTCTACTGTTTCTCGGGCGCCGACGTACGCGGAAAAGATGGCGGATCTGGCAGATTCCAGTGGCGGGTCCGGCGGTATCGTGGAGGCCGCCGCTGCGGCCGGTCTTGTCGGGTGGCGTGCCTGGCAATTTCTGAGGGGATGGTTGCATGGCCGTCGTAGTTAGCGAAGCGCGTGCGATTTTGGACCAGTTCACCCGTGATGGCTATTTGTCGCCGAACTCGGTGGAGCGTGCAAAATGGGGCGATTGGGGGCAGGTTACGCCGGCATGGGTTCTCCTCCTCAGCCTCAAGGCTTTGATTCTCTTTCGCTGGGAGGAAGGCCGTAATGGGTCGGAGCTTCTCCCTGGGATTCCTGTTGGGCTGCCGCGTAACGACGCCGATGCTCTCGTAGAGGTGCTCCGGGGCAACCTTTCGGCAGCCCGTGTCGCCGGATCCAGAGGAGTGTTGACCCTCGAACGAGTGCTGACTCTGTTGGTCTACGTCGTGGCCGAGGAAGCAATGACACGTGAAGAGGTCGGCGTTCTGTTGGAGTCAGCTCAGGCGATGAATGAGGAAATGCTCCGATCCGGAGACCTGCTGCGGCCGCCGTATCGCGGAGTTGACGTCGGCCCATGGGATATCGGTGAGGCGGGCTGGCAGACAATAGACCTGCTTGATTTTGGCGGACTGAAGGTTCCGCGTAGAGATGTACGCAAGGTGGAGCTCAATCAGTTGCGGTCTGGCGAGGAGTACGGCGAGGTGGTTCTCTTCCGTGACGCGACCGCAAGTTTGCAACTTCAGGCATTTAGGACCTGCGGGAATCCGGAATGGGGTAGGGTCCTCGTCCGGCTCGAATCAGATGTTCGCGCCCGTGGTGGCGAGGTCGAGCGATGGTCTGGGCGGGCGGGTGTCGAGCTCAGAGCGACGGTCCCAGTTGTTGGTGACGCCCGTGGGAGGGGCGCGATGACGGTGCGGTTCATCGGATGCGACGGTCCCGGGTGGATTTTGAGGGGGGTGGTGAACGGAGAGGCGGCGCTGTGTGACAGTCGTGACGAGTGGGCGTATCGCTGCTTTGAGAACGTGGTGGTAACCCCTTCTTTCGAGGTACGCACGCCGACTGTTTCTGCCTCACCCGCCAGCTACTCTCCGATTATGCCACGGGAGGCGGACCGGGTGATTCCATTGCAATTCCCTGAGTAGTCGGACGGGTGAGTCCAACTGATCCGTTTCCCGTCGGAAGTGACTCGGTTCATGTGATGACTGTTTGGATTCTGGCGTGGGAAATACTCGGCATCTAAGATGCTGTAACTACCGGTCTTGACGCGATGGCCCTTGAATCGGACTCGAGTAGCTCCCGGGCTCACAGGAAGCCCCGTCGGAACGCATCCGACGGGGCTTCTGTGGTGTCTGACGGCAGTAGTTGACGGCAACGTCAGCGGATGGACGAGGCGAGCAGCGGCTCGTCGCCTCCGTCTCGGACCTCTCGGCACTCGGTGGGCTGCAGCTCGATGGCCTGGTGCTGAAGCCGGAGCGTGGCATGAGGCGGAGAGCGTTGTGGTGGCGCTGAGCATCCCGACCGCGATGAGCAACCCAGGCAGGACCACTTCCGAGCCACCAGAGTTCAGATGTTCAGAGTTTCTTTACTTGATCAAGGCGTCCCGCTGGCGCGGGCCGCGCGCGCTCCGGCCCTGCGGGGCCGCCGCCCGCTCCTGTCTCCGCCCCGCTGCCGACGGCCCCGCCGGTCCGGGCGCGCAACAGCCTTCAGCGTGGATTGTTCTGGGCTCTGCCCCAGGCCCCGGCCCTCTCTCGGAGGGGGAGGAGACCGAGTGCAGGTACGGCTCCGTCGTGGTGATGGGTGGTCGGGGCGCGGGAGGGGTCCCTCGTCGCCCGGTCACCGGAGGCGTACCAGGAACCCCCCGGGGGCCGCCATGGCCGAGCGCAAGCGTCACGTGGTGAGCCTTGGCGGCCCCCGGAGACCCCTGGTACGGCGAAGCTGCCCGACCGACGAGGGACCTCTCCCGCTCCGGCCCCGATTCTGCTGGCGCCCCGGCCCTGCGTGGTGCTGCCCGCCACCATGCGCGGTGATGGGTCACCGCTTCGGGCGGGTATCTGCCGGATAGCCCTCGGTTGGCTCGTCGAACCGGCGTACCGTGGCGCTGGAGGTGGTCAGCTGATGACTACGGAACTGGCGGACAACGTCCGTAAGTACCGGCGTCGGGCCGGGATGAGCCAAGAAGACCTGGCCCACGCCGCGGCCGTCTCGCCGGGCACGGTGCGCAAGGTCGAGCAGGGCGGCACCGTCCGTATGGAAACCCTTCACGCTCTCGCCCGCGCTCTGAGCGTGACCACAGCAACGCTTCTTGCGCCGGATGCCCCGGAGCCGGTGGGGCGTTCGGAGGATCCGAACCGCGTCAACCTGATCCAGCTCCGCGCAGCCCTCACCCCACCCGTGGGACTCGCGGACTCGGACGGCGAGAGCGCCGAGGAGGAGCCGAACCTGCGCCGCTTCCGCCGCACGGTCCACGACGGTGCGGTGCTCTACCACTCCGACAGCTACAAGAGCGTCGCATCCCAACTGCCTGCGCTCTTGAGGGACGCGAACAGCGCGGTCGCCCACTTCGACAGCGGCGAGGAGCACAGCCAGGCACTCCTGGTCCGTGCCGAGGCATTGCAACTGGCCGGGCGGTACCTGACGCAGGTACGGCAGTACGACCTCGCCTACACCGCGCTGGCCGGCGCGATCACCGACGCACGCCAGGCCGGGGACACACTCACCGGGGCGTCCGGCGTGATCGGGATGTGCTGGCTGCTCCTACGCCAGGGCCGGCTGGACGAAGCCGAACAGCTCGCCTCCCAGACAGCCGACCTGATCGAACCGAGACTGTCCCGTGCGACGCCGGACGAATGCGCGGCATGGGGGTGGCTGGCACTGCGCGCCGCGGCTGCCGCAGGCCGCAACAACCGGCCCCAGGAAGCCCGCCACTACCACCGCGTCGCGAACACGGCGGCATCCGCCGTGGGACGGGAGTACACCGGTTCGTTCTTCCGGCACTGGACGACCTTCGGGCCGCTCACCGTCGGCATGAAGGGCGTGGAAGACGCCATGGTCGTGGGAGACGCTCGCGCCGTCGTTCGTAAATCCAGCGAGGACGCCATGTCACCCAAGGCGTGGAAGAGCGCCGGGCGGCCGAGCGACGACAACTGGAACCGCCACCGCCTGGACGTGGCCCGCGCCCACGCACGGACCAACGACCTGTCCGCAGCGATGGACGAGCTGACCGGAGTCCGCCGCACGTCCCCAGAGTGGCTGAGGCATCAGCGGATGGCCGCCGAGACCATGCAGGAGATCCTGAAGAAGCGCAAGCGCACCCTCACCGCCGAGATGCGTGACATGGCCTCCTACCTGGCCGTAGTCGGATAGGCGCCACGCAACGCGATACTTCCGGTACCCTCCGTCGCCAACTGGCTTGCCTTATGGATGGAGTGACGGACAGTAGGCCCCTACGGTCGCCGTATTCCATTCGGCGACCCAGGTGGGGGTGCACGGTGAGCACATCCAGGACCGACGCGGACCGCATGCGCCGCAGAGATCTCCACGACGCGGCAGCAGGCGTGACCGGTCCCCGCTTGCTGCCATGGACCACTCAGGACGGGAACCCCTGCTACCTCAGCACCGACGGCAGGGGCTACCTCTCCTCACTCGCCGACAGCATCGAAGAAGTACAACTCGACATGGGCGAGGAACTCCTGGGGTACGCCCGTCAGGTCGTGGCCCCCGGAGCCAAGGAGCTGTCGGCCGTCGAGTACCGGTGGCTCGCCTGCCGGCTGGCCGAAGCCCTGACCGACGCACTCCGGGTCGCCGAGTCACGCGGCGACCGCGTCCCCGCCCCGCCCGAGAACCCCGGCTCCTGACGGCAGTAGCGACGGCAACATCCACGAATTCAGGCGCACGACCACGGACTCCGGTAGACCCCAAAACCCCTCCCCACCTGCATAAAAGCAGCTGAGGCGGGACTGCCAGCACACGTACTATGTGCTGGCGGGCGCCGCGCCAGTTCTCGTCCATAACTGCGGCAATGGAGTGGTCTCCAATAGCAAGCCGGACGATCTGCCGTTCGAGCAGATGGCAGCCGATTTCGAGGGGGTGTCCGCAATGGCGGCTGGCTCTCCCGAGTTCTCGCAGGCAGTCGCAGGCGGCGGCAGGTACCTCTGGACGGTAGGGGAGCGAGGTAACCTGATCACAATCGGTAGTGGTGGCAGAGTTGCATCGTTCGACAACTTCACGGGGCACTACACGCCGCAATGCGCGCAGTGTGCCGATTCGTTGGGCCGGCAAGGAGTCGATGCCTTTGGCTTGGCTGGCATCAGAGTCCCGCGGGCCGTAATTCGAGACTATGGCGGGAGTGCGCCGTAAATGAGGATAGAGTCCGATCTTCGCGAAATGCGGGGTGTCCCTCGTGGGCAGCTTGCAGACTGGGTGGGCCGCTGCTTCCCTGACGGTACCTCGCCGCAGTGGTGGCTATCGATCTTCGAGTCCTTGGAGGTCAGCGCCACGCCCTTCCGAGAGATGGCTCCGAACCGACGCGCAGAGGACCTCAGCCTGGCCGCAGAGGCCATCCTGCTGGCTGTCAGGCTTGGGGGCGTTAGGGCTGCGGTCGGCGCTTACTGGATGCTCCGAATCGCAGCGCTTGCCCTGCGATTCGACCCTCCGGTTTCCCACCTTCCGCAAATCCTTACACCGGATGGTTCTATCGAGTGGGCGTTGCGGCAAATTCCCCTCACGCGTGAACGCGCAATCGCAGAATCGGAGATTCGGAGGGGCGAGTACCTTAGCGCCAACGAGGGCTTCTATGCGCCTGTTGGTGGTGAAGTGACTCTGACGGGGGAGGTAGCTTTTTCGGCGCTGCAAGATGTCGAGCTGGTCCTGTCGGCTCTCCCGTGGGTCTGTTCGCACGTCAAAGACAAAGAGATTGAAAGTGAGATTCGTTCCTGGCTGGAAATCAAGGGTGACTTGTAGGGGTTGAGGAGACTCTCGCATAACCGCCCATTTTTCCCGACTGGAGCAGCTTCCGAGCGCACGAGGGGCTGCCGCTGGCCAAACGCCAGCGGCGGATTCTCTGTTTGACGGCAACGCTGACGGCAGCCTCAGCGAACGACAGCTGCAACAGGATGGATGGTCAGACTAGTTGTCGGTCGGGGCGACGGCGTCGCCCAGGGTGTCGATGGCTTGGCGTTGGAGGCGGAGTCGCACGTGGGCGTAGACGGTGGCGGTGACGCCGATGTGGGCGTGGCCGAGGAGTTCTTTGATCACGACGAGGTCGACGCCCTGTTTCGGGTACAGGGCGGAGGTCGAGTGCCTGTGGGGGGATTGTCGTGCACAGTGACGAGGCGGGGATGACGGAGCTTGCGAAGCGGGTTGCCGAAGGGCTGGCGCGGTTGGAGTCGGCTGATCTGGAGACGAGGGTCAGGGCAGTCGAGGCACTTGCCCGGTGCTCGGAAGCGATCGTGGATCGAGTCGCGCAGGTTGCCGCGGAGGACGAGGCCGCGCGGTTTCTCGTCTTCGAGCGGATCCGGGGGTTCGGTTCGCTGTCGGTGGCCGCGGTCGAGCGGGTGTATCGGGAGGCCGAGGATGCTTCCCTTCGGCTGATGTCGGCCTCGGTCCTACTGGAGTTGGGGAACCGGGCCGGCGTGCCCGATCTGATGGCGGCCTTGGGGGACCAAGGTCAACGGCTGTCGACAGCGGCGCTGTCTCTGTCCGACGCGGGGATCGAGGAGGCGGCGGGCCCGATCGAGGAGGCGTTGATGGCGTGCGATTTCGCAGATCGGCGTATGTTGGACGACCTCGCGACCTCGCTCCGGCGGCTCCGCAATCCGTTGCCTGAGCGGGTTCAGGAGCGGCTGTCGCGGGTTGAGCCCGCCTGGTTCCGGGAGTCGCTGCTCGGGCGGCTCGGACCCTACTGAGCGGGGGCACTGCTCTGGCTTATGGCGTGTGGAGGCGGGAGATCAGCCATTGCAGGGCCGGTTTTACCTCCCGGTTCCATGTCTCGTAGGTGTGGCCGCCCATGGGGAGGGTGATGGAGGAGACCCGGGCGGGCCAGTGCACCGCGTTGATGAAGTCGACCGTCTGCGGGTATTGGTGTTCGCCCTTGCGGCTGCTTGCCACCAGGAGGGAGACCGGGGGCTGGGGGAGGTGGCGGAGGCGCCAGAGGAGGTCGTTCTCGCGGCGGTACTGGGCGTTGCCGCCGAAGAGGTTGCCGGTCGTCGGGTCCTCGGCCGCCTCGTAGTTGGCCGACAGGCCGGCCGCCGCGCGGTACGAGTCCGGCTTGCGCAGGGCCAGTTTGAGGGCGCAGTAGCCGCCCACCGAGTTGCCCATCACGCCCCAGGCCCGGGGGTCCCTGGTGAGGCCGTAGTGGGAGGCGATCGCCGCCGGGAGGTCGTCGGCGAAGAAGGTCTCCGTCTGGGGGCCCTTTGGGACATCGATGCATTCTGTGTCCCGGGGCGGGGCCACCGTGGGGGTCAGCATCACCAGGACCGCCGGGCGCATCGCGCCCGAGCGGACCCCGTCCAGGGCGTGCTGGGGGTACTTGAACAGGTCGATCAGGACCCGGGTGGTGCTCGGGTACCCGCTCAGGGTCACGACCGCCGGGAAGCGCCGGCGGTCCGCCGCGGAGGCGGCCAGGTACTCCGGCGGCAGGTAGACGTACGCCCGGGCCGAGATGCCGCTCCGGGCGCCCCGTACCGTCACCGCGTCGATCCGGCCGATCACCGCCGGGTCGGTGGAGTTCAGGTAGCGCCAGGAGCGGGTGCCGTGGACCCGTACGCCGTCCTGCCCCGCGGGGGCGGAGCCCGCGCCGGCCGGTTCGTCGCGAGCCAGGGCCAGCAGGTCGCCCCAGGAGGCGTAGAAGCCGTACGAGGAGTTCACCGCCAGCAGCAGCGGGACGCCCATGGTCAGGGTGATCGCCAGCTGGAGCCCGATGCGGCCGAGGATGTTCCGGATGCCGGGGGCAGACAGGCGGGGCCAGACCCGGACCGTGACGGCGAACACCGCGCAGGCCACCGCGATCGAAAGGGCCAGGGTCGGCCAGGCGCCGATGGACACCGGGTCAGCCCACCGGGCCGCGCGCGGGAGCGGGAGCGGTGATCGGGGTCCGGATATCGCTCGTCATGGTCCCGATCTTGCCAGGCCCGTGCCGCGGGGCCCTGCCTCCGGGTCGGGGCGGGGCAGGGAAAAGCCCGTGGGGGGTACGAGGAAAACCTCGTACCCCCCACGGGATCACAGGGTGAGTGACGGGACTCGAACCCGCGGCCACCTGGACCACAACCAGGTGCTCTACCAGCTGAGCTACACCCACCACGAAGGGTGGCGAACCACCCGTTCGATGTGCACGCACAGCATAGCGGATCAGCGGGGTGCTCCTGCGACGGGTTATTCGGGGGCGTCACCCGCCCCGGCCTGGGCCCCGGCCCGCGCTCCGGCCCGGGCCACGGCCGCCGCCGCGAGGGCCCGGACCGCCGGGTGCGGGCGGCTTCCGTCCCCGGACAGCTCCGGCTGGAAGAGGGTGGCCAGGAAGAAGGGGTGCCCGGGCAGCTCCGCCATCCGGACCTGGCCGCTCTCGTCGTGCCCGGACAGCCGCAGGCCCCGCGCGGCGAGCGCGGGCAGATGGCGGGCGTCGGGCCCGTAGTTGCAGTGGTACCGCTCCAGGGAGCGCTCCGCGCCCAGGACGCGCTCGGCGAGCGAGCCCGGCTCGGCCCGGACCACGCCCTCGTGCCCCACGAGCGAGCAGGCGAGCGGCGCGATCAGCGGGTCGGCGGCGGCCGGGTCGTTCTCGGCGTGTGCGGCGCCGGTGAGGCCGCAGACGTTGCGGGCGTACTCCAGGAGGGCGTGCTGGAAGCCCCCGCAGGTGCCGAGGAAGGGAATGCCCTGCTCGCGGGCGGTCCGGATGGCGGCGAGCGCCCCGGCCTCGCTGGCGTACGGGCTGCCGGGCAGCATCCACACGGCGTCGAAGCCGGCCAGCGCGCCGGACTCCGCCTCGGCGAGGGCGTCGCCGGTGGGGATCCAATACGCGTCGAGGACGAGACCGTCGCGGGCGGCAAGGGAGTCGAGGAGGAGGGGGATGCGGGTGTGGGAGGCGACGTGCGGGGAGCGGTCGCCGACGAGCGCGATCCGAGCGGTGCCTACGGCGGTGGCGGTGTGTGCGGTGGTCATGGGGATCATCGTGGGCGGGGCGGAGCGTTCACGTCCAACGATGATCCATGCACGGTCCATCAGTGTTGCTGATGGGTCAGGCGGGCGGCCAGGGCGGCAGCCGCGCCGGTCAGCGCGCCGGGCGAGAGCAGCTCCGTACGGTGCACCAGCCGCGGAGCGGCCAGTGGTACGGCCACCCCCGCGCCGGCCGATTCCGCCACCCGGCGCGGCAGCAGGGCCAGGCCGTGGCCGGCGGCGGCCAGGGCGCACAGCGCGTGCAGGTCCGTACCGTCGTAGCGGAGGGCGGGGCGGCGCGGGCCGGGCGATCCGGTGGCCGCGCGCACGGCGGCCAGCGGGATCCCGGCCCCGGGGGCGTCCAGCCAGCGCGCGTCGGCGAGATCGTCCAGCCGGACGGCGGCCCGGGCGGCGAAGGGGTGGCCGGCCGGGAGGAGCACGGCGAGCTCCTCCTCGCCGAGGCCGGCGACGGCCAGCGGGGCCACGTCCGGCAGCCGCAGCGGATCACTGGGGGCGGCGGGGCCGTCGACCAGGCCGAGATCGCAGCCCCCGGTGGCGACGGCGGCCGGTACCGCGGCCGGGGCCATCACCCGGAGGGTCACCCCGGTCGAGGGCAGCGCGCCGAGCAGCCGCGGCCCCACGGCGAGCGGCGAGGCGGCGACGGTCACCTCCTCCGGCGGCGCGGCGGCCAGCCGCAGCACATCGGCCCGCGCCGCATCCAGCCGGAGGAGCAGCGGCCCGGCATGCTCCAGCAGCCGCGCCCCGGCGACCGTCGGCCCGACCGGCCGCCGGGTCAGCAACTCGGCGCGCAGGTCGCCCTCCAGAGCGGCGATGTGCTGCGAGACGGCGGACTGGGTGTAGCCGAGCTCGCGGGCGGCGGCAGAGAAGGAACCGAGCCGCACGACGGCGACAAAGGTCCGAAGCAGATGCGGATCCATCCCCCCAGCATGCAGTTCGCTCGCGCGTGCCTCTGCAGGCCCCCGGCCCGCTCCCGCGCCCCTGCGGGCTACGCTGGCGCCTGGCTGCGCCGGGTGTCCGGCTGCGCCGCCCCGCCGTCCGCCGTACCGGCGGCCTTCGGCCCCGCCGTCCTGGCCTGTCCCGGCCCTGACTCCTCCGTCCGGCCCTGGCCCCGCCGTCCCGGCCCTGGCCTTCGGCCCCGGGCCTGGGCGGTGCCCCCAAGTCTGCGCGGCCCGGCCGCTGTTGCCTCCGTCTTACGCTTCCCAGCCTGCGGGACTTGGACGCCTCGCCGCCCCGCCCCCTGGCGGGCGCGGTCGGCCCGGCCCCGGCCCCGGCCCGGCCCCGGCCTTCGGCCCCGAGCCCGGGCGGTGCCCCCGGGCCTCCGCGGCCCGGCCGCCCTTGCCTGCGGGACCCGGACGACTCCGCTCCGCCGCCGGAGGAGCCGACGCCCGCGGGCGGGCCGCCACGCCGGCCCCGCCCCCGTACCCCGCTTCGGAGGGCCGGAAAATTGCGGGCCTCGGGCATGCCGGTGGGTAAGGATGCGGGCATGGCTGAAGACGACACCACCCCCGCTCCCTTCACCGCCGCCGACTACGCGGCCCGCATGGCAGCCGCCACCATGGCTGCCGCCGACGCCGGACTCGCCGGGCTGCTCATCGCGCCCGGGCCGGATCTTGTGCATCTCACCGGGTACCGCCCCGTCGACACCGAGCGCCTCACCGTGCTCGTGCTCGCCGCCGGGCAGCAGCCGACGCTGGTCGTGCCCGCGCTGGAGGCGCCCGATGCCGCCGCGGCGGCCGGGGGCGAGGCACTGACGCTGCGGGAGTGGACCGACGGGAAGAACCCGTACGAGGTCACCGCCCCGCTCCTCGACGCCCGGGGCCGCTTCGGGGTGAGCGACAACACCTGGGCCCTTCATCTCCTCGGCCTCCGCCGGGAGTTGCCCGGCACGGACCACGTGGCCCTGACCGAGGCCCTGCCCCTGCTGCGCGCCGTCAAGGATGCCCGGGAACTGGAACGGCTGGCCGCGGCCGGTGCGGCGGCCGATGCCGCGTACGGGGAGATCCTCGGCGTACGCTTCGTCGGCCGGCGGGAGACGGAGGTCGCCGCCGACCTCGCCGCGCTGCTCCGCGCCCACGGCCACTCCCAGGTGGACTTCACCGTGGTCGGCTCCGGCCCCAACGGGGCCAATCCGCACCACGAGGCGGGCGACCGGGTCATCGAGCGCGGCGACACGATCGTCCTCGACTTCGGCGGGCTCAAGCACGGCTACGGCTCGGACATCTCGCGGACCGTGCACGTCGGCGGCGAGCCGACCGCCGAGGAGCAGCGGGTGCACGACCTGGTACGCGAGGCCCAGCAGGCCGCCTTCGAGGCGGTACGGCCCGGCGCCACCTGCCAGGACGTGGACCGGGTGGCCCGCGCGGTGATCACGGAGGGCGGTTACGGGGACCGCTTCATCCACCGCACCGGGCACGGCATCGGAGTGACCACCCACGAGCCGCCCTACCTGGTGGAGGGCGAGGAGCAGCCGCTGCTGCCCGGCATGTGCTTCTCGATCGAGCCCGGGATCTACCTTCCGGGCCGCTTCGGCGTGCGGATCGAGGACATCGTGACGGTCACGGGCGAGGGGACCGGCCGGCGCCTCAACCACGCGCCGCGCGAGCTCGCCCGCGTCGACTGAGCCCCGCCTCGGGAGTGTCCGGCTGAACGGCCGGAAATCGCCGCTGAGCCGGGCAACCGAATCGGCGCAACCGGTGGTCTGGAGGGCGAGGGGGTGTGTGGCGGCCCGGGGGCACAGGGGACTCCCGGACCGCCGCACACACCATTCACCGCTCACCACTCACCGCACGCCACCCACCTACGGGCCGAGGACCGCCGCCGACGCGCCCGGCAGGTGGATCCGCCCGTCCGGACCCGGATGCTCCACCGGCTTCCACGCGGCCAGCACCCGGACCCCGTTGCGGCCCAGCGCGATGGTCACCGGATCCGCCGAAAGGTTCACCGCGACCCGGATGTCCCCGCGCCGGAAGGTCAGCCAGCGGCGCTCCTCGTCGAAGGCGACCCGCACCGCGCCCAGATCCGGGTCCCGTAGATCCGGCTGGGTGCGGCGCAGCGCGATCAGCGAGCGGTACCAGGCCAGCAGCCGCTCGTGCTCCGGGCGGTCCGGCTCGGACCAGTCCAGGCAGGACCGCTCGCGGGTGGCCGCGTCCTGCGGGTCCGGGATCTCCTCGGCCGCCCACCCGTGCGCGGCGAACTCCCGCCGCCGGCCCGCCCGTACGGCCTCACCCAGCGCCGGATCCGGATGGTCGGTGAAGTACTGCCAGGGCGTCCGCGCACCCCACTCCTCGCCCATGAACAGCATCGGTACGAACGGCCCGGTGAGCACCAGCGCGGCGGCGCAGGCCAGCAGCCCCGGCGGCAGGCTGCCGGAAAGCCGGTCGCCCAGCGCCCGGTTGCCGATCTGGTCGTGGGTCTGGGCGTACCCCAGGAAGCGGTGCGCCGGTGTGCGGCGGCGGTCGACCGGGCGGCCGTGGGTGCGGCCCCGGAAGGACGACCAGGTGCCGTCGTGGAAGAACACCCGGGTCATGGTCTTGGCGAGGGCGGCGAGCGGCGTCTGGGCGAAGTCGGCGTAGTAGCCCTGGGATTCGCCGGTCAGCGCAGCGTGCAGGGCGTGGTGGAAGTCATCGTTCCACTGGGCGTGCAGGCCGAGCCCACCGGAGCCGTCGGCGCCGCCCGGCCCGCCTGTCCCGCCGGAGCCGCGCGGGGCGGTCGTCCGCGGGTCGCACCGGTCGGACTCGGCGATCAGGAACAGCGGGCGGCCGGTCTCCGCGGCCAGCTCGTCCACCGCCTGCGACAGCTCCTCGAGGAAGGTCAGCGCGCGGCCGTCGGCCAGCGCATGCACCGCATCCAGGCGGAGGCCGTCGATCCGGTAGTCCCGCAGCCAGGCCAGGGCACTGCCGATGAGGTACGCCCGGACCTCGTCGGAGCCGGGCGCGTCCAGGTTGACCGCCGCACCCCACGGGGTGTGGTGCGTGTCGGTGAAGTAGGGCCCGAAGGCCGGGAGGTGGTTGCCGGACGGGCCGAGGTGGTTGTGGACCACGTCCAGCACCACCCCCAGCCCGTGCCCGTGCGCCGCCGCCACGAACCGGGCCAGGCCGGCCGGGCCGCCGTACGGCTCGTGCACCGCCCACGGCGCCACCCCGTCGTACCCCCAGCCGTGCCGGCCGGGGAACGGGCAGACCGGCATCAGCTCTACGTGCGTGACGCCCAGCGAGACCAGATGGCCGAGGCGGGCGGCGGCTGCGTCGAAGGTCCCCTCGGGGGTGAACGTGCCGATGTGCAGCTCGTACAGGACCGCGTCCTGGAGCGGGGCCGGGGCGGGGGTCGGAGGCGAGGCCGGGGGCGACGGCTGGGTGGTCGGAGCGGGCCAGGCGGCGGCCGGGTCCGCCACCGCCGAGAGGCCGTCCGGGCCGTCCGGCAGCCGCCGGCCGCGCGGGTCGGGGCGGACGACGGGATCGTCGTCGAGCAGGAACCCGTACCGGTCCCCTTCCTCGGCCGGGGCGTCGACCCGCCACCAGCCGGCCCGCTTCGGATCCGTGTCGCGCTCCATCGGGTACGTGCCCTCGTTGAGCCGCATCTCCACGCGCGCCGCAGCATGCGGCGCCCACACCTCGAACTGCACGGACGGTCCCCTTGTCGTCGGCGGGGCCGGCGGTGACCGGCATTCACGGCCCATCATCCCGGGCGGGGCGGGGCAGTTCTGGACACTCCGGCCCCGACGGGCCGACAATCACCCTGTGACGTCGAGTTTTGAGATTCCCGTGCAGCCGGTGCAACCCGTGCATCCCGTGCTGCGGCTCTCCGACGCCGAACGCGACCGGGTGCTGATGCAGCTCCGGGAGGGCGCGGCGGACGGAAAGCTGTCGCACGACACCTTCCTGCGCAGGATGGAACTCGCCCTGCTCGCCCGGCGGTCCGAGGATCTGGCGGTGCTCACCTCCGACCTCGCGAGCCGGGTCGGCGACATTCCGCACCACCCACAGCTCCCGCACGGCGAGCACAGCCCGTGGACCGGCCGGTTGTTCGGCTGGGTGGGGCGGCTCTCGGCGGTGGGCGTCGGTATCCGCCGTGCCTGGCAGGCGGAGCGGCTGCCGAAGCTGCTGCTGCCGATGGCCGGCGGGGAGACCCTGAAGATCGGCCGGGACCCCGGCAACGGCCTGCGGCTCAGCCACGAGACGGTCTCCCGCAGCCATGCGGAGCTGAGCCTGCGGGACGGCCTGTGGGTGCTGCGGGACCTGGGCTCGACCAACGGCACGACCGTCAACGGGCGACGGGTCACCGGCTCCGCGGTGGTCCGGGACGGCGACCAGGTCGCCTTCGGCCGCATGACGTTCCGGCTGTCCGCTTCGTAGGGCGCAGGATGGGGGGATGACCCAACAGTCGTCGCAGTCGTCGAACCTTCAGCCCGCCGTGCGCCGCGCCCGGCCCGAGGACCTGGCACGCCTCGTCGAGCTCATCCACGAGCACGTCGCCTACGAGAAGTCCGCCCCCCGCCCGCCCGGCCTGGCGGACCGGCTCGGGCGGCAGCTGTTCGCGCCCGAGGCCGGGGCCGATGCCGGGCTGTGGGTGCTGGTCGCCGAGGATCCGGACGGCGAGGTGGTCGGATACGCGGCCTGCTCCGCCGAGTTCTCGTTCTGGGACGCCCGGCACTACCTGCACATGGACTGCCTCTACCTGGCCGACGGCGCCCGCGGCCACGGCCTCGGCGCTGCCCTGATGGCCGCCGTGGCGGACCTCGCCCGTGAGCTCGGCATGGACCAGGTCCAGTGGCAGACCCCCGACTGGAACGAGGGCGCGATCCGCTTCTACGACCGCTTGGGCGCGGCCGGGATACAGAAGCGCCGCTACAGCCTGGACCTGACCGGCCCCGAAGCCGGCCCCGGCTCCGACTCCGCCCGTCCGGCTGCGGACTGACCCGCGGCCCCTCACCCCCGCCCGGTCAGCCGCTCGTACGCCGCCAGGACCGTCCGCGACTGGTGTTCCACCTGCGTGGCGACCGGGATCCAGCGGGCCCCGAAGCGGCCCGCGAACTCCTCGCACCAGCCGGTGACCAGCCGGTCCAGCGCGGGGGCCGCCGGGTGGCCGGCCGCGCGCAGGACCCGCAGCAGCATGGCCGCGGCGCGCAGCGCCAGCCGGCGGCCGAACGCGTCGATGCTGCCCAGGTACGCGGCGGTCGCCTCGGCGGGGGCGTCCGGGCCGCCCCACTGCGCGCTGATCCGCGGGATCAGCGCGAGCGTCCAGTCCACCGACCGCAGCAGCGGCGCGGCGAGTTCGGGATCGTCCCCCGGCAGCTCCGCCCGGGCCGCGTCGAGGATCCGGGCCACCCGGCCCGCGTCCCGGTCCAGCCGGCCGGCCAGCGCCTGCAGGACCCGCCGCGGGTCCGGGTGCGGAGCCGGGTCGTCCACCAGGTCGCTGGCCCACATGGGGACTTCGACGATCGCGGTCGTGCCCTCGTACCGGTGCGCGTGGTACCAGGTGCTCAGCCGGGTGTCCTCCGGGTGGAACACCGCTGTGGCCTCGGTGCCCGGCTCCGGCATCACGAAGATGCCGGGCCCGGGCGATGGCCAGCCGGCCGCGTCCGAGGCCCCGGTCTCCACCGGAATGTGAAGCTCCGCCGCCGATTTGGCGAACGGCTCGGCCAGCCCGGGTATGTCCCGGGTCAGCTGTACCCAACTGCCGCCCAGGTCCGTGCAGTGCAGGGACACCTGCAATAGGGGTTGCAGTTCGTCGATGAGCCCGGTCAGGGCCAGCGTCTCCGGTGGCAGCCGGTCCGGGGGCAGTAAGGACGGCGCCCACTCGGGCTGTTCGGGGCCGGGCGGCCGGTAGAAGTTCCGGTGGTAGTCCAGCAGCGAGTACGGGCGCGGGGTGCGGTGCAGGGCCGCGCCGTCCGGGTCGGCGCAGAGCAGGAAGTGCCAGTCGCAGTCGGACCGCGGCTCCGGGTCGCGGATGATCCGGCGGGCCAGGGCCAGCGCGGTGGGTCCGCCGACGGGCTCGTTGGCGTGCGCCCCGGCAACGACCAGCACCCCGGCCCCGGCGTCGCCGGAACGGCCGCGTCCGACCGACAGCAGCCACAGCGGTCGGCCTCCCCGGGAGGTGCCGGCCCGGCGGAGCCGGACCAGCCCGGGGTGTTCGTCGGTCAGGGCTCTGGCGGCCAGGGAGAGTTCGTGCGGGGTGGGGTAGCACATGTCACGGATGAGGGTCACCGATGTGAGATGCCCGTCACACGCTCCGTGTATCCGGGGTCGAACGGCGGTCCTACTGCCGGTGCGGCGGGACCGTCCTGAGGCACCTCACTCCCGGACGAGGACCGCGACCGGGGAGCCGGAGCGGTCGCCTGAACCCGGCCCGAGCAGCACGGACAGCGCGACCGTGCCTTCGTACGGGTCGCTGCTGCGGGCGAAGGCGGAGGTCCAGCGGCCCGGCGGCAGCGGCAGGGCCGTGTCCCGCCAGCCGCCCGCCTCCGCGAGCCGGAGGGCGAGCCGGGTCACGGCCACCAGCAGGGCGTCCGCCCGGGTGAAGGCGAGGCAGTGCTCCGCCGCCGGGCCGTCCGCGGCCAGCTGGGCGTACCCGCGGAACAGGCCGGGCCGGGAGCGCCGCAGCCGCAGCAGCGCGGCCGTCAGGGCCAGCTTCTCCTCCGACAGCCCGGCCGGCGCCGACCCGGCGTCGAGCCGGGCCAGGGTTTCCCGGTGGAAGCGGGCCGGCCGCCGGTTGTCGGGGTCCACCAGGGCGCGGTACTCCGCCTCGCCGCCCTGGTAGACCTCGGGCACCCCGGGCATGGCCAGCTGGAGGGCGGTGGCCCCGAGGGTGTTGGCCCGCACGGCCGGCGCCAGGCCGGCGAGCGCGCCCGTACCGGGGCCGGCGCAGTGGTCGGCGTAGGCCGGTACGGTCTCCTCGTACGCCGGGTCGGGGTCGGTCCAACTGGTCCGCAGGGCGGCCTCCTTGGCCGCCTTCAGGAGGGCTCCGGCCAGCCGTTCCGGCCCGTCCGGGACCGCCCCGAGACCCAGCGCGCTCTGGGCGGCGACCCAGGCGAGCTGGGGGTCGCCGGGGCCTGGCCCGTCCGGGCCGCCGGGGAGCCGCAGGGCGTCCGGCCGCTCCGAGAGCGCGGCGATCCGGGCCCGGACGTCGGCGCTGCGCTTGGTGTCGTGCGTGGAGAGGACGGTGCCGGAGGCGGGCCAGTCCTGCTCCAGGTGGGCGCAGTACGCGTGGAACTCGGCCGGGGTGACGGCAGGCCGGCCGGGGTCTCCGCCGACCTCGGTGGCCGACAGCAGCGGGGCGTACCGGTAGAAGGCGCGGTCCTCCAGGGACTTGGCGCGCAGCGCGGCGGAGGTCTGGGCGAACCGGGCGGCGAAGGCGGGCGAGGCGCGCAGCAGCGCGCGGACCCGCTCGACAGCCTCGGCCCCGGCGGTCTCCCGAGCCCGCGCCACCGCCTCCGGCGCAAGCTCACCGCCCCCGGGATACGGCCGATAAACCGGATACCCCACCAACAACGCCCCCACAGCTCCGACCAGTTCCCCGCCACCGCCAACCGGATCCGGTCCGACCGCTCCGGCCACGCCCGCTCCGGCCGGAGCCGCATCCACCGACCCCGGCCCGGCCCCGCCCTCGGGCGGGCCCGCTCGGAGGGGTCCGGCTCCGCCCGCCGCAGCCGGCTCGGCTCCGGCCGACGCCTCACCCACAGGCCCGGGCCCCGCCGCGCCCTCGGCCCGGCCCGCTCCGAGGGCCCCGGCCCCGCCCGCCGCGGCCGGCTCGGCTCCGGCCGGAGCCCCGCCCGCCGGTTCGGCCCCGCCCAGCCCGGCTGGTGCCCCGCCCGCGGGGCTTGGCCCCGCCGGTCCCGCCGCGCACATGGCCGGGCCCGCTCCGAGGGGGCCGGCCCGGCCCGCCGCAGGCGGCTCGGCTCCGGCCGGAGCCCCGCCCACCGGCCCCGGCCCCGCCGGCCCCGCCCCGCCCGCCGGGCCCGGCCCCGCCGGCCCCGCCCCGCCCATGGCGGCCGTGGCCGCCAAGCGCAGCAAGGCCGACAGTTCCGGGGCAAGGTCCTCCGTCAGGACCGACGCGGCGGAGCGGGTGGCTACCGTCGGCCAGTCGGGGGAGCCGGTGGTTGCGCGGTAGCGGGCGGCCAGGGCGTCCGCGCCCGACGGGTCCACGAATACGCCGTCCACCCGGTGCAGCGCGTCGTACCCCGTGGTTCCCGCCACCGGCCAGGTGCCCGGCAGCCGCTCCTCCCGGGCGAGGATCTTCTCCACCACCACCCAGCAGCCCCCGCCCACCGCCCCCCGCAGCCGCCGCAGATAGCCCTCCGGGTCGGCCAGCCCGTCCACGTGGTCGATCCGCAGGCCCACCAACACCCCGTCCCGGACCAGCTCCAGCACCTTCGCGTGGGTGGCCGCGAACACCTCCGGCTCCTCCACCCGGACCCCGATCAGCTCCGAAATCGTAAAGAACCGCCGGTAGTTGAGCGAGGTGCGGGCCTCCCGCCACCAGGCCGCCCGGTACCACTGCGCGGCCAGCAGCTCCGGCAGCGGAAGCCCCTCCGTGCCGGCCCGCAGCGGGAACTCGTGGTCCTCGTACCGCAGCAGCCCGCCGTCCACCCGCAACCGCTCCGGCTCCGGCGGCCCGCCCAGCACCGGCAGCAGCAGCTGCCCGCCGCCCGCCGCCCAGTCGATGTCGAACCAGCGGGCGTACGGCGACCCGGGCCCCTCCCGCAGCACCTCCCACAGCGGGCGGTTGAGCCGCAGCGGGGACGGCACCGCCATGTGGTTCGGGACGATGTCCAGCACCAGGCCCAGCCCGTGCCCGCGAGCGGTCCGGGCCAGCGCGCGCAGCCCGGGCTCGCCGCCGAGCTCCGCTCGCACCCGGCCGTGGTCCACCACGTCGTACCCGTGGGCCGAGCCGGGCACCGCCTCCAGCACCGGGGACAGGTGCAGATGTGACACACCGAGCGAAGCGAGATACGGTACGGCCGCCTCCGCGTCACCGAACGTAAAGCCGGGATGCAATTGGAGCCGGTAGGTGGATGTGGGGGCGGTGGCGGGGGCGTACTGCTGGGTCATGAGAACGTACGTACCCAGCAATGCCGATTCCGTGCCATTGCCCAGTGCATCCGGGTGACTCCATCCGGTTAGCGTGTGGCCGGTGGTTGGAACCGTCGACACCTATCGCAAAGTCATCGCCCTGACCGGGCCCCTTCTCCCGCTCTTCTCCTTCCTCGCCCGACTCCCCGTCGCCATGTCCCAGTTCGGGAGCGTGCTGCTGGTCGCCGAGACCAGCGGCTCGCTGGCCACCGCCGGAGTCGTGGGCGGCACGCTGTCCGCCGGACAGGTGGTCTGCGGCCCCGTACTCGGCCGGATCGCCGACCGGCGCGGGCAGCGCCCCGTCGTCCTGACCGCCGCCGCGGTGAACGCCCTCGCCACCGGCGCCCTGGTCGCAGGTGCGCTCGGCGGACTGGACACCGTCCCGCTCGCCCTGATCGGCGCCGTCACCGGCGCCTCCGTACCGCTCATCGGGCCGCTCGCCCGGACCCGCTCCGTGGCCCTCGCCCACCGCGCCAAGGCCGACGAGAGCGTCGTCGGCGCCGTGCACTCGCTCGAAGGCACCCTCGACGAGGTCTCGTTCGTAATCGGCCCCGCCCTGGTCGGGCTGGCCGCGCTGCTCGCCCACCCCGCCGTCGCCCTCGGCGCCGCCGCCGCCCTCGTCGCGGTCTTTGCGACCGCCTACGCGCTGCACCCGACCGCCGCCGTCACGGCCGGACCGCCCGCGCCCGGAGCCGCCAAGACCCCGGGCACGCGCCGGACCAGGACCAGGCCGCCCGGCGTGGTGTACTCCGTCCGCGCTTCCCTCGCTCTGCAGGGCGCCATGTTCGGCGGCTGCCAGGCCGGAATCGCCGCGCTCACCGCCGAGTTGGGGGCACCCGGCCAGGCCGGGACCGTGTACGCCGCCATGGGCGTGGTCAGTGCCATCGTGGGCCTCGCCCTCGGCGCGCTGCCGGCCTGCTTCGGCCTCCGGCTGCGCTGGCGGGTGGCCACCGCCGCCGCCCTGCTGCTCTCCGTGCCGCTGCTGTTCACCGGCAGCCTGTGGAGCCTCTACGCCGTGGTGACCGTCCTCGGAGCCGCCTACGCCCCGCACCTGATCACCGCGTTCTCGCTGACCGAGCGGCATGTGGAGCCGGCCCGGCTGGCCGAGGCGATGGCCTTCGCGGCCAGCTCCCTGGTGGCCGGCCAGGCCCTCGCGCTCGCCCTCTCCGGCCGGCTCGCCGAGTGGTACGGGCCGTCCGGCGCCTTCGCGGTGGCCGTCGGCGCCGCCGCGCTCAGCCTGGGCCTGGCCCTCCTCACCCGGGTGCCGGCCGCCCGCACCCACACCGTGACCGCCTCCATCCCGGACCGGCAGACCGCGTCGCCCGACACCCCCACCACCCATACGCGCAGCTACGCCGGCCGCTGAAGCACCACCAGGCTCCGCCCCGTCAGCGCCACCCGGTCGCCGGCCGCCAACTGCGGTCCGGTGCCGGGTGGCATCACCTCCGCCCGGGCCGTGTCGACGATCAGCCGCCACTGGGCGCCGTGCCCGGCCGGGAGGGTGAACTCCTGGGGATCCGCACTGGCGTTGAACATCAGCAGGAACGAGTCGTCGGTGATCCGCTCGCCGCGGACGCCGGGCTCGGAGATCGCCTCGCCGTTGAGGAACACGGTCAGGGCGCGGGTGTTCTGCGCCTGCCAGTCGCGGGCGCGCATCTCCTCGCCGTGCGGGGTGAACCAGGCGATGTCCGACAGCTCGTCGTGGGTGCCCTCCACCGGCCGCCCGTGGAAGAACCTGCGGCGCCGGAACACCGGGTGGTTGCGCCGCAGCCACACCATCTGCCGGGTGAACTCCAGCAGCGGCGGAGGCGGTTTGCCGAGGTCCGGCCACTCCACCCAGGACAGCTCGTTGTCCTGGCAGTACGCGTTGTTGTTGCCGCCCTGGCTGCGGGCGAACTCGTCGCCGTGGCTGAGCATCGGCACCCCCTGGGACAGCATCAGGGTGGCCGTGAAGTTGCGCATCTGACGGGCCCGCAGCTCCAGGATTTCCGGATCGCCGGTCGGCCCCTCCACCCCGCAGTTCCAGGACCGGTTGTGGCTCTCCCCGTCCCGGTTGCCCTCCCGGTTCGCCTCGTTGTGCTTCTCGTTGTAGGAGACCAGGTCGTGCAGGGTGAAACCGTCGTGGCAGGTAGTGAAGTTGATGGAGGCCAGCGGGCGCCGCCCGTCGTCCTGGTACAGGTCGGAGGAGCCGGTCAGCCGGCCCGCGAAATCGGCGAGGGTGCGCGGCTGGCCGCGCCACAGGTCCCGTACGGTGTCCCGGTACTTGCCGTTCCACTCGGTCCACAGCGGCGGGAAGTTGCCCACCTGGTACCCGCCCTCGCCCAGGTCCCAGGGTTCCGCGATCAGCTTCACCTGGCTGACCACCGGATCCTGCTGCACCAGGTCGAAGAACGAGGACAGCCGGTCCACCTCGTGGAACTGGCGGGCGAGGGTGGCCGCCAGGTCGAAGCGGAAGCCGTCCACATGCATCTCGGTGACCCAGTACCGCAGCGAGTCCATGATCAGCTGGAGCACGTGCGGGGACCGCATCAGCAGCGAGTTCCCGGTGCCGGTGGTGTCCGTGTAGTAGCGGGCGTCCTCCGCCAGCCGGTAGTACGAGGAGTTGTCCAGCCCCCGGAAGGACAGCGTGGGGCCCAGGTGGTTCCCCTCCGCCGTGTGGTTGTAGACCACGTCGAGGATCACCTCGATCCCCGCCTCGTGCAGCGCCCGGACCGCCGACTTGAACTCCAGCACCTGCTGGCCGCGGTCCCCGGAGGCATAGCGGTTGTGCGGGGCGAAGAACCCGATGGTGTTGTAGCCCCAGTAGTTGCTCAGCCCGTCGTCGACCAGCCGGTGGTCGTTGATGAACTGGTGCACCGGCATCAGCTCCAGCGCCGTCACCCCGAGCTTCGTCAGATGCCCGATGACCGCCGGATGGGCGAGCGCCCCGTACGTGCCGCGCATTTCCTCCGGAAGATCGGGGTGACGCATGGTCAGCCCCTTGACGTGGGCCTCGTACAGCACCGTGTGGTGGTACTCGTGGCGCGGCGGCCGGTCGTTGGCCCAGTCGAAGTACGGGTTCACCACCACCGAGCTCATCGTGTGCGGGGCGGAGTCCAGGTTGTTGCGGGAGTCGGGGCGGCCGAAGTGGTAGCCGTACACCTCCTCGCCCCAGGAGACGGACCCGCTGATGGCCCGCGCGTACGGGTCCAGCAGCAGCTTGGCCGCGTTGCAGCGGTGTCCGCGCTCGGGCTCGTACGGGCCGTGCACCCGGAAGCCGTACCGCTGGCCGGGCATGATGCCGGGCAGATAGGCGTGCCGGACGAAGGCGTCCGTCTCGCGCAGTTCCACCGCGGTCTCCGAACCGTCGTCGTGCAACAGGCACAGCTCGATGCGCCTGGCGGCCTCGGAGTAGACCGCGAAGTTGGTGCCGGCGCCGTCGTACGTCGCGCCGAGGGGATACGCCTGCCCGGGCCAGACCTGCATAGATGCGACTCTTCCACTCCTGATCAGGCGTCGGTTGGTCTCCGCCAGATCTTCCCCGAAAGGGGGGCTCCGCGGGGGGACTTGCGCAGGTCCTACCGGGTGACCCCGTCCACCTGATATGCGGGTCAGCGGACTGTCCGGGAATCCGATGATGAGTCAACAGGCCCCCGTTGTCAGGGCCATCCGGCTGCACCGGGCCGGGTGCGCGGAGTACCCTTCCTTGATCACTGGAGGGGTAGCGGAAGGGCGGGTGCACGGGTGAGCTCGGGAGGTCTGGAGCTGCCCCCTGGTGACGGCGGTCACGAGGGCGGCGCCGCGGAGGCCGGGGCGGTCTCCCTGGCAGGACCGGAGGCGCCCGGCGGAGTCTCCCGTACCGGCGCCGAGCTGGACTGGGGCGCGGACGCCTGGAGCGAGGTCCGCACCCGGGCCCAGCGGGCCGGCCGTGCATACATCTGGCTGAACCTGATCGAGCAGCGGCTGCGGGCCGTGGTGGGCGCGGTGCTGCGGCCGATCTACGAACCGGTGCACGGCCAGGACGACTGGGTGGTCGCGGCGGCCGGACCGGCCGGGCAGGAATGGGTGCAGCGCGCGGTCGCGGTCCGCGAGGTCAGCCGCCGCAAGGGCTACCTCCTCGACCCGGCCGACGACAACGTTCTCTCCTTCCTGACCCTTCCGCAGCTGCGGGAGCTGATGGTCCAGCACTGGCCGTGCTTCGAGCCCTACTTCGACGACCGGCGGGAGATCGAACTCGCCCTGGACGAGCTCGAGGTCACCCGCAACGTGGTCTCCCGCAACCGCGCCCTCTCGCAGGCGGTGCTGGCGCAGGCGGAGCGGGCCTCGGCCCGGCTGCTGGAGGTGCTGGGCGGCGGCGCCGGCAGCCCCTCCGCGGACCGGCTGCCCATCGACGCCGTCGAGGACCTGGTCGGCGACCGGTACGCGGACGTCATCTCGGTCCACCCCGACCGGGTCCGGCTCCAGCGCCAGCTGCCTGCCGAGGACCTGTTCGGGGGCGCCCGGCGGCTGGACGCCATCGGCATAGGACTGAACCTCCTCGTCCAGAACTTCTCGGGCCGAAGACTCGTCCGGCTGGTGGAGGCGGGCTGCCGGGTCCGGCTGCTGTTCCTGAACCCGGCGAGCAGCGCGGTCAAGCGGCGGGAGCGGGAGCTGGGCCTGCGCAAGGGCGAGCTGAGCCGCTCGGTGGAGATGAACATCCTGCACGTCCGCCGGGTCCGGGCGGGCCTGAGCGACCCCTCGGGCTTCTCCATCCACGTCTTCGACGAGACCCCGCGGTTCACCGCCTACCTGGTGGAGGGCGAGACCTCGGGGATCGCGGTGGTCCAGTCGTACCTGCGCCGGGCCCGCGGCATGGAGGCCCCGGTCCTGGTGCTGCGCGGCGGCGGCCGGGGCGTGCCCAAGGATGCCGACCACGGCCTGTTCACCACCTACCGGGAGGAATTCGAATCGGTGTGGGAGGACTCCCGCCCGGTGTCCTGAGTGTCAGTGCGCCGTGGCAGGCTGAAAGCCGTTGCCGCTGCGGCAGCGGCAACGCCATGCACATGCACACGGGGGAGGGGCGCCATGGGGGAGTGGCACGGGGGAACGCTGATCGGGTTCGACCTGGAGACGACCGGCACGGAACCGGGGGAGTCGCGGATCGTCACGGCCGCGCTGGTGGAGGTGGCCGGCGGAGTGGTCGGCCGGCGGCGCGGCTGGCTGGCCGATCCCGGGATACCGATCCCCGAGGAGGCCGCGGCGATCCACGGGATCAGTACGGAGCGGGCGGTCCGGGAGGGCCGGCCGGCCCGGGAGGTCGCGGACGAGGTGGCCTCGGCGCTGGCCGGACTGTGGCGGCGCGGCGCGGTGGTGGTGGCGTACAACGCGGCCTTCGACTTGACCCTGCTTGCGGCGGAACTCGCCCGGTACGGCCTGCCCTCGCTGGCCGACCGGCTCGGCGGGGTGGCGACCGGGCCGGTGGTGGACCCGCTGACCATCGACCGGGCCGTCGACCGGTACCGCCGCGGCAAGCGCACCCTGGAGGCGGTCTGCGGGGTGTACGGGGTGCGGCTGGAGGCCGCCCACGACGCGGGCGCGGACGCCCTGGCCGCGGTGCAGGTGGCCCGGGCGATAGCGGCCCGCCACCCCGGCGTGGCCGCGCTCACCCCGGCCGAACTGCACGCCGAACAGATCCGCTGGCACGCCCGCTGGGCCGGCGACTTCCAGTCCTACCTCCGCCGCCAGGGCACCCCGGACGCGGTGATCGACACCGCCTGGCCGCTCCGCGGCCTGGCTCCGGCACCGGCGGGCGCGGGGGCCTGAGGAGCGCGGGGCGGGGGTTCGCGGGATCTTGGGATCTCGGTGGCGTGATCCCGCGAGAAATGGATCATGGACGTAGGCGGGCGTCGGTCGACTGACACAGGGGGAGCGCGTTTTGTTGTCTGCGGGACTGGCTACAGGTTTGTCCGGCCTGAGCGGAAATCTGCTGACGCTGTACAAGATGAAGAAGGACGGAACCTTCCAGGCGCAGCAGGACTTGCTGTCCATGCTGCGGGAGGAAGAGGCCGAGAGCGCGTACCGCCGTTCTCTGGAGCGTGACGCCATCCAAGCGCGGAGGCAGCAGTCCGACGCCGCCACGGCACACGCCCACGGGATCGAGCGGGACTGGCAGCAGGCGAGGATCGGCCACCAGATCAAGACCATCCAGGACCGGATGGAGCGGGAACTGCGGGAATCGCCGTTCTCCTTCGCCGCCGACGAGTTCTACGACATGGTGCACCAGGCGACGGGCGGAGGTTCGGTGCCCGCCCTGCTGGTGGCCCCGTTCGTGCGTGACGATCTGAACGGGCAGCAGAACGACGAGGGCCCGCAGTCCTTCAGGTTCTCCATCAGGCGGGCCTGGAGCCAGTCGGAGTGGTCGGCGGATCTGGCCGGTATGGACGGTGCGATCAGCCGGCCGCTGCGCAACACCGATGTCGACATCCTGATCATCCAGAGAGCGTTGCGGGACCTCCCGGTGGTCCTGGTGTACGGGGTGGTCCAGGCGAATCGGCGGGTCTGGCCCTCGCTGTGCGCATGGAACATCGTGGACTCCCCGGAGCTGCGCTCGATCCATATGACCTTTCCCCCGCTGCCCCTGCCGGATCCCGTGCCCGATTCCGCCCCGCAGAGCGCTGCTCAACTGGCCTTCGAAGACGAGCTCGGTACGTCCACGGCCATCACCGCAGGCCTGATCGCCGAGTGGTTCCACCTCGTGCGCAGCGGGCGGACCCCCAGGCTGCACGCGCTGCTGCCGACGGAGCTGACGGGAGAGCGCCGGGTGATCGCCGCCGGCCTGGCGGCCTCGTACGAGGTGGCGCTGGAGCGCGAACGGATCGACGCGGTGTCGGGCCGGGTCGGCCAGGCCGAGATGTATGTGGCCGCGGAGCTGCGCGACCAGGCGGCCGGGGCGGCGCTCCAGGCGCTGGCAGCCGCGGAGCAGGCGGTGCGGTCGGATCAGGCGACGGTGCCTCCGGCGAGCCTCAGGCGGCTCATCCCGCTGCTCGAGTCGCTCGATCTGTACGAGGAGACGCCCCGGGCCAGGCAGGCCCTCGAATCGGCCGCGCGTCTCAGTGTCCTGCGCAATCTCGGTTGGAGGAACCGGTGAAGCAACACATCATCGCGGCGATCGACTTCGGCACGCACGGCTCCGGTTACGGGTGGACGACCGTCGAAGACCGCCACCGGGACCCGAAGAAGCGGGCGGTTCATTTCCGGACCCGGTGGCAGGGTCTGTCCACCACCTATCCGAAGAACCTCACCGCGCTCTTGATCGACCGGAAGGGCGAGCTGGTCGCCTGGGGATATGAGGCGCGGAGCAAGTGGGTGACGAAGGTCGCCCGGGGCGAGGCCGAAGGCTTTGAGTACCACAACGGGTTCAAGATGTCGCTGGCCGCGGCGAAGAGCGACGGGACCGAGGAGATCGAGGGCGGACGCCTGACTCCCGAGCGGTCGCGTCACCTCGTCACGCTGTACCTCCGCGAGGTCTACTCCGCCGCGGTCGCCGAGATCGAGCTGAGCGGGTTCTCCCACGAGGAGATCCGGTGGTGCCTGACCGTGCCGGCGATCTGGAACGACTACCAGAAGCAGCTGATGCGCGAGGCCGCGGTGGCCGCCGGCCTCCCCGACGACGAGCAGCGGCTGCAACTCGTGATCGAACCCGAGGCGGCGGCCTATCACGCCCGGGTCTCCGGCGTCCGCACCGTTCGGGCGAGCGGGGGCCGGAACAACCTCATGAACAAGGGCTCGCGCTTCCTCGTCGCCGACTGCGGCGGCGGCACCATCGACATCACCGCCTACCGCACCGACGACCGGAACCGGCTGGAGGAGATCGGCCGGGAATGCGGCGGGAAATACGGCTCGGAGTACGTCAACCAGGCCTTCCTGGAGCGCGTCCTGGCCAAGCGGCTGGGGTCCTTCGAGGCCCTCGACCGGGTGCGCGCCGAGGCGCCGGCCGCCCTGTTGCAGGTGCTGGGGGACTGGGAGAAGGAGAAGGCCCACGTCGAAACGGCCTCGACCGACGACATCTACCTCCAGCTGCCGGCAGCCATCGACCGCCTGCTCACCAAGGAGGAGTACGTCTCGCTCGGTGACCAGCAGGGTGGCATCACCGACCACATCGTCGTGACGGCGGACGAGGCAAGGGACATTTTCGAGTCCGTCCTGCCGGACGTGCTCGCGCTTGTCGACAAGCAGCTGGCAGAGATGAAGGCGCAGCGGCGCGGGGCGGCGGGCAAGGAACTGATCATCCTGGTGGGAGGGTTCGGCAGCTCCACGTACCTGCAGGAGCGGATGCAGGAGCACGTTGCCGACCGGGCGGTCGTCCTGGTGCCGCCGGAGCCGCATGTTGCGGTACTGCTCGGGGCCGTGCACTACACGTACGATCCGCAGACCAAGGCCCGGCGCGCGAGGTACACCTACGGCTGCCAGACTGCGATGGAGTTTCGGCCGGGGATCGATCCCGAGGAGAAGAAGCTGGTCGTTCCGGACGGCCGGGTGCGTTGCAACGACCGCTACAGCGTGTTCGTGTCGGCCGGGCAGAGCGTCCCCGTCGACGACGAGGTCGCACGCTCGTTCTCTCCGCTGTACGAGAATCAGAAGAGCCTCGTCTTCGACCTCTACACCTCGCCGGAGAAGTCGCCGCGTTATGTCACCGATTCCGGCTGCACCAAGGTCGGAACCGTCGAAGTGGACCTCTCAGAGGTCATGGACCTGCCGCTCGCCCGGCGTTCGGTCACCCTGTCCATGATGTTCGGCGAGGTCCAGATCCGGGTGGTGGCCAGGGTGAAGGCGACCGGCCGGACGACCGCGGCGCATGTCCGATTCAGTGCAGCAGGCTGACAGAGGGGGAATGGTGAGCAACGAAGCCGACCGACAGGCCCTGGACCAGATCCAGGCAACGCTGGCAGAGGTGCTGCGGCGCATCGATCTGATCACCGCCGATGTGGCGGGACTCGACCAGCGGTTCCACGAGACCCTGGCCAGGCTGACCCATTTCAGGGACGACCTGACCGGCGCGGACGACGAAACGCACCGCGCCGTGGCGGAGGAGATCGAAACATTCGTCGGCCAGAAGATCCTCCGGCTGGCCTATATGCGCGCGCGGGCCACCGAGGGCGGGCTGACCGGCCGCCAGACCGCACAACTGGTGAGCAAGCTGTGCGAGGCGTACCTGGTCCCGTCGGAGATAGACCTGACGCGGGTGCGGCGGCTGCTGAGGGCGCGCAAGGACGACGGGTGCTGGAAGGCGGCCGGCGAGGCCGCCCTCCAGGCGAAGCGGATCCTGCGGAGCGCCCGCGAACGGGGGATCGAGTTCTCCTGGGACTACGAGTGCGACGAGGGCTTTCCCCTTGACGAGTCGACGCAGCGAGCGTGGTCGAACTGCGATCCCGCCTCGGACGTGAGTTTCGTGGTGGTACCCGGTTACACCGTGGACGGCGTGCGGTACCTGCTGCAGCAGGTGTTCACCGAGTCCGCCGCAGCGGCCGGGAGGGACTGAGCTCCAGAGCTCTAGAACGAGTGCCAGCGGACCTCGGTGGCGCCGTCGCGGAGGGAGGCGAGGCGGCGGCGGAACTCCGCGAGGGCCTTGGGGTTGGCCGGGGCGTGCTGGGCGACCCAGGCGCAGCTGGCCGTCTCGCGGGCCCCGCGCAGGACCGCGCAGCCCTCCCAGTCGCGGACGTCCCAGCCGTACGCGGCCACGAAGGCCTCGTACGCCCCCTCGGGGAGGCCGTACCGGTCCCGTGACAGGGCCATCACCACCAGGTCGTGCTCCCGCAGGTCCGTTGCGAAGGTCTCCAGGTCCACCAGGACCGGCCCGTCCGGGCCCACATGGACATTGCGCGGGAGCGCGTCACCGTGGATCGGCCCCGGCGGCAGCTGCGGTACCAGCGCCGCCGCCTCGGCCGCGAAGGAGTCGCGCCGGGCCCGCAGGTACGCCGCATCCGCCGGGTCGACCGCCTCGCCGGCCAGCCGCAGCCAGCGCTCCACCCCGCCCAGCAGGTCCCGGCCGGGGAGCGCGAACGGCGGCGGCGCGAGTGTGTGCACCCGGCGCAGCAGCTCCGCCAGATCGGCCGGCCCGGCCGGGCGGACCGCGTCCGGGAGCCGGTGCCACAGGGTGACCGGGTGCCCGTCGGCGGACCGCGGCCCCGGTTCGGCGGCGCGCACCGCGGGGACCCCGGCCTCGGCGAGCCAGCCGGCGACGGCCAACTCCCGCTCGGCCCGCGGCAGCAGCTCCGCCGAGCGGCCCACCTTCGCCACCAGCGCGCCGACCGCGAACACGGCGTTCTCGCCGAGCGCGAGCAGCTCGGCCCGCTCCGTGACCCCGGCGCCCCTCAGCAGCTCCCTGGCCTGTGCCTCGTCCATCCCGCTCCGCTTTCCGACCTGCCGTGAATCCGCCAAGTCTCGCACCCGGAACACCCAAAAGAACTTGCACGAGACGTCTCGTCTCGTTACGGTAGCGGCATGACCTCAGCCAAGCCCGCACACATCGCCATGTTCTCCATCGCCGCCCCCGGGCACGTGAACCCGAGCATCGAAGTGATCCGGGAGCTCGTCACCCGTGGCCACCGCGTCAGTTACGCCATCCCCGCCGCCTTCGCCGAGAAGGTCGCGGAGACCGGCGCCACGCCGGTGATCTACACCTCCACCCTGCCCACCGACGACAAGCCCGAGGCCTGGGGCACCGAGCTCATCGACCACTTCGAACTCTTCCTCAATGAAGCCGTCCAGGTGCTGCCGCAGCTCGCCGCCGCCTTCGAAGGCGACGAACCCGACCTGGTCATCCACGACATCACCGCCTACCCGGCGAGGGTCCTGGCCCGCCGCTGGGGCGTCCCCGCCGTCTCCCTCTCCCCCAACCTGGTCGCCTGGGAGGGGTACGAGGAAGAGGTCGGAGAGCCCATGACCGCCCCCCTCAAGGCCTCCGCGCGCGGGCAGGCGTACTACGCCCGGTTCCGCGCCTGGCTCGACGAGAACGGCATCCCCGACGACCCCGACCGGTTCGTCGGCCGACCGCGCCGCAGCATCGTGCTGATCCCCAAGGCCCTTCAGCCGCAGGCCGACCGGGTCGACGAGAAGGTGCACACATTCGTCGGTGCCTGCCAGGGCGAGCGCACCGAACAGGGCAGCTGGCAGCGGCCGACGGCCGCCGAGGGCAAGAAGCTGGCCCTGGTCTCCCTCGGCTCCACCTTCACCAACCAGCCCGCCTTCTACCGGGCCTGCATGCAGGCCTTCGCAGACCTCCCCGACTGGCATCTGGTCCTGCAGATCGGCAGGTTCACCGACGAGGCCGAGCTCGGCGCGATCCCCGCCGGCACGGAGGTCCACCGCTGGGTGCCGCAGCTGGACATCCTGCGCCAGGCCGATGTGTTCATCACCCACGCCGGGGCCGGCGGCAGCCAGGAAGGCCTGGCCACCGGCACCCCGATGGTGGCCGTACCGCAGGCCGTCGACCAGTTCGGCAACGCCGACATGCTCGCCTCCCTGGGCGTGGCCCGGCACCTGCCGATGGCGGAGGCCACCGCCGAGAACCTGCGCGCCGCCGTCCTCGCCCTGACCGGCGACCCGGAGGTTGCGTCCCGCGCCGAGGAGATCCGTACGGAGATGGCCAAGGAGGGCGGCACACGGCAGGCGGCCGACCTCATCGAGGCCGAACTGTCAGAGGGGCGCCCTATGGTTCGCCCATGACGACCTCGACGACCAAGAAGTACGCAGCACTGCTGCGCGGCATCAATGTCGGCGGCGCCAAGAAGGTCCCGATGGCACAGCTGCGGGAGGTCCTGGAAGAACTCGGCCACACCGGGGTCCAGACCTACCTGCAGAGCGGCAATGCGGTCTTCACCGCCCCGGACCAGGACCCGGCCGCCCTGGCCCGCACCCTGGAGCGGGCCATAGAGGCCCGCTTCGGCTTCCGGGTGGCCACTCTGGTGGTCGACGGCCCCTACCTGCAGGCGGTCGCCGACGCCTGCCCCTACCCGGCCGCCGAGCTGGCAGGCAAGCAGCTGCACGCCACCTTCCTCTCGGAACAGCCGGCCCCGGACCGCTTCGCAGCCATCGACCGCGAGGCCTTCCTCCCGGAGGAGTTCACCGTCGGCAACCGGGTCCTCTACCTCTACGCCCCGAACGGCCTCGGCCGCTCCAAACTGGCCGAGGCCCTGCACCGCCCGGCCCTCCTGAAGGGCATCGACGCCACCACCCGCAACTGGAACACGGTCGCCAAACTGGTGGAACTCACTGCCGTCGAGGACCGGCGGGTCTGAATCACCCAGCAGCGCGCGGCCTTCCGCACCCGACCGCAGCCCAGGCCGACGGATGTGCCAGGCTCATCCCCATGCGGTACATCATCATCGGTGCGGGCGCGGTCGGCGCCACCCTCGGCGGACGCCTCGCGGAGTCCGGCCACGAGGTCGTCCTCGTCGCGCGCGGCGCCCACGCGGAAGCCCTGCGGGCGGACGGACTCCGGCTGACCACGGCCGACGGCACCCGGGTCCACCGGCTGCCGGTCGTGACCGCCCCCGCCGAACTCGGCGAGCTGCGGCCGGACGACGTCCTGTTCCTCGGGGTCAAGACCCAGGACGCCCTGGCCGCGCTCGATGCCTGGAGCGGTGCCGAGGTGGCGGGCGGCGGCACGGCGGCGCAGCGGCTGCCGGTGTTCTGCCTGCAGAACGGCGTGGAGGGCGAGCGGCTGGCGCTGCGCCGGTTCGCCCGGGTGTACGGGGTCTGCGTCTGGCTGCCGTCCACCTTCCTGGAACCGGGCACCGTATCGGCCCTGTGCGCACCCCTCACCGGCATCCTGCACCTGGGATGCGCGGCGGGCGGCACCGATGCGCTGGCCGGGCAGGTCGCCGCGGATCTGGCGAAGTCCGGCTTCGAGGCGCCGGTCGTCGAGGACGTGATGCGCTGGAAGCACGCGAAGCTGCTCGGCAACCTGGGCAACGCGATCCAGGCGACGACCGGCCCGGAACCGGATCCGGCCAAGGCCGCGCTGCTGCTGCGGGCGATCCGCGAGGCGAAGGCGGCGTACGCGGCGGCAGGCATCGCGTACGTGTCCGAGGCGGAGCAGTCGGCGGCGCGCGACGGGAAGGTGGACCAGCCGGCCGGTGTGCGCGGCGGCTCGTCCTGGCAGAGCCTTGCGCGGGGGACGGGCACGGTCGAAGCGGACTATCTGAACGGGGAGATCTGCCTGCTCGGGCGGCTGCACGGGGTCCCGACCCCGGTCAACGACGTCCTGCGGCACGCCGCGAACATCTTCGCCCGGGAGGGCCTGCCGCCGGGCGCCATGTCCATCGCGGACCTCACGGCCCTGGCGGACGAAGCCACCACCCGCGCGTAGCCGCAGCGCCGTTGCCGGGGCGATGCCCCGGACCGCGCGCCTCAAACGCCGGCGGGGCTGGATTGCGCAGCAATCCCAGCCCGCGCGGCGTTTGAGCGCAGCGCCGCGAAATGGCTATGCGCTCAGGGCCGCGGGGCGGAGGCCGGACACCGCGGCGGTACCCGCCGCAAAGGCCTCGTCGTAGCGTCGCAGCAGCAGGCGGGCCAGTTCCGGGGCCGCGCCCAGGACGCCGGCCAGGACGTCCGCGCCGGCGGCTTCGGCGCCCGCCGCGATGCGGTCCGGGAGCCGCCCGGGCGCGATGACGTACGGGGCGACGGCCACCCGGCGGACGCCCTCCGCACGCAGCGCCCGTACCGCGGACGCCACATCGGGCAAGGCAGCGGAGGCGAACGCAGGCCGCACGGCGCACCAACCGGTGTGCCGCCACTCCCGCGCGATTTCAGCGATCACTGCGATCGCCTCCGGGTCTGTGGAACCGGCGGATGCGAGCACCACGCCGGTGGTGGAACGGGCAGAGGAGGACAGGTCCAGCCCTGCCTCCGTCAGCCGCCGCTCCAGTGCGGAGACCAGCAGGGGGGACGGGCCGAGGACCTCCGCCACCCGGACCGAGAGCCCGGGCAGCCGGGCCGCGGACTCGGCCAGCACCGCCGGGATGTCGGACTTCGCGTGGAAGGCCCGGGTGAGCAGCAGGGGGAGGGCGATGACCTCCCGGACCCCCGCAAAGTGCAGCGAGGACAGCACCTGCGGCACGGTCGGGGCGTTGAAGTCCAGGTACGCCGTTTCCACCCGCAGCCCCGGCCGCAGCGCCCGCACCCGCCGGGTGAGGGCGTGTACGGTCGCCGCGTGCCGCGGGTCGCGACTGCCGTGGGCGATGACGAGCAGGACGGGCCGGTGCACAGCGGGCATGGCATGCATGGCGGCCGTCACTTCACCAGCAGGCCGCGGCTGCGCAGCACCCACCGCTCGAGCGGGCTGAAGATCAGCAGGTCGATGGCGATGCCGACGACCAGGATCAGCAGGATCGCCAGGAACACGCCCGGCAGGTCGATGTTGTTGCGGCCGTTCTCCAGCAACTGGCCCAGGCCCAGGCCCAGGTCCGGCGAGGAGGCGATGATCTCGGCGGCCATCAGGGACCGCCAGGAGAAGGCCCAGCCCTGCTTCAGACCGGCCAGGTAGCCGGGCAGCGCGGCCGGCATCACCACATGCCACACGCCCTTGACGCCCGTGGCCCCCAGGGTGCGGCCGGCCCGCAGGAACAGCGGCGGCACCTGGTCGACGCCGGAGACGAGACCGTTGGCGATCGAGGGGACGGCGCCCAGCAGGATCACCGTGTACATCATCGAGTCGTTGAGGCCGAACCAGAGCACGGCCGGCGGCACCCAGGCCACCGACGGCAGGGACTGCAGGCCCTGCAGGATCGGGCCGATCGCGGCGCGGACCAGCTTCACCCGCGCGACCAGCAGGCCCAGCGGGGTGCCGATGGCCAGCGCCAGCAGGAAGCCCAGCAGACCGCGCGACACGCTGGTCCAGATGACTTCCAGCAGGGTGCCCTGCAGCCACATGTCGGTCAGGCCGTCCCACACCGCGGACGGTGCGGGCAGCTTGGTCTGGTCGGTGACCTTCGCCGAGACGAGGATCTGCCAGACGGCGAGCACCAGGGTGATCGCCAGGACCGGCGGCAGGACCTTGGTGAGCAGGACCTCCCGGACCGGGGTGCGGCGGATCTCCACCGCGTCCAAGGCGTCGAGGCCGGCCTCCAGGCCGGCGAGGTCGTCCGCCTTCGCCTTCGCCTTCGTTTCAGTGCTGGCCATGGCGGCGGATCTCCCCACGCAGGTGTTCAGTGATCTCAAGGGACAGCTCGGCGACGTCCGCGTCCTCGATGCGGCGCGGCTGCGCGATGTCCACGGTCCATTCCTTCGCCACCCGGCCGGGCCGGGAGGACAGCAGGACCACGCGCTGAGCGAGGCGCACGGCCTCGCGCACGTTGTGCGTGACGAACAGGACGGACAGAGAGGTCTCTTCCCAGATGCGGGTGAGCTCGCCGTGCAGCACATCGCGGGTGATGGCGTCCAGGGCCGCGAACGGCTCGTCCATCAGCAGCAGCTGGCTGTCCTGGGCCAGGGCGCGGGCCAGGGCCACGCGCTGGCGCATGCCGCCGGACAGCTCGTGGACCCGCTTGCCGTACGCGCCGCCGAGCCGGACCAGCTCCAGCAGCCGCTCCGCCTCCGTCCGGCGCTCGGACTTGGGCACCCCGCGCAGTCTCAGGGCCAGTTCGATGTTCTTGCCCGCGGTCAGCCACGGGAAGAGGGCGTGCTCCTGGAACATCAGCGCCGGACGGCCGCCGGGGGTCTCGATGGACCCCGCCGACGGCTTGTCCAGCCCCGCGACCAGGTTCAGCAGGGTGGACTTGCCACACCCCGAGGCCCCCAGGATGGTGACGAACTCGCCGGGCGCGACATCGAGGCTGATGTCGTCCAGCACGAGCTGAGTACCGGCCGGGCCGGTGAAGGACTTCGAGACGTGCTCGATCCGGGCGGCGTGCGTCGCCGCCGCCACGGTGCCCTCGGCAGCCTTGGCAAGCGTGGTGGCCATGGTCGTCACCTCCTGGGAACGCGGGGGATTACGGGATTACTTGGCGCCGAGACCGGCGTCGGAGACCTCGGGCTTGCCGGCGGCCTTCAGGACCTTGTTCAGCAGCGTCAGGTCGTAGATGCCGGCCAGGTCGGGCTGCTCGATGAGCTTCGCCTTGACCGCGTAGTCGGCCTGCGTCTTCAGCGTGGCGGCCAGCGGGTCATCGGTGATCGCGATGCTCGGCCAGGCCGGGTCGAGGACCGCGGGCGCCAGCTCCTTGCCGGTCTCCGCCTTCAGCGCCGCGTTGGCCGAGGCCTTCGCCTTGTCCGGGTTGGCGTTGATCCACTCGTTGGTCTTCACCGTGCCCTTCAGCACGGCCTCGACCACGTCCGGGTGCGCCTTGAGGAACTTCTGCGACACGATGATGTTCGTGATCACGAACTTCTTGTCGGGCCACAGGGCGGTCTCGTCCAGCAGGACCTGAGCGCCGTCGGACACCAGCTTGGAGGCCGTCGGCTCCGGCACCCACGCGCCGTCGATGGAGCCGGACTTGAAGGCGTCCGGGGTCACCTTGTTGTCCGTACGGACCACGGAGACATCGCCCTTGCCGGACTCCGGGTCGACCTTCCAGCCCTTCTCCGCGATCCAGTTGAGGAACGCGACGTCCTGGGTGTTCCCCTTCTGCGGGGTGGCGATCTTCTTGCCCTTGAGGTCGTCCAGGGTCTTGATCTTGTCCGGGTTCACCACCAGCTTCACGCCACCGGAGGCGGAGCCGGAGATGATCCGCAGGTTCTGGCCCTTGGACTTCACATAGCCGTTGATCGACGGGGAGGGGCCGATGAACCCGATGTCGAGGGAGCCGCCGTTGAGAGCCTCGATCTCGGACGGGCCGGCGTTGAAGGTCTGCGGCTTGATCTTGGTGCCGCCGAGCTCCTTCTGGATGAGGCCCTCCTGGACGCCGACCAGGGCGGTGGCGTGCGTCAGGTTGGGGAAGTAGCCGATCCGGACCTCGGGGGCGGACAGCGGCTTTGCATCGGAGGCGACCTTGGCCTGGCCCGCGGGCTCGTCCTTCTTGGACTCGGAGCCGTAGCCGCAGGAAGCGAGGGCGCCGATCAGGAGCGGCAGGGCGGCAGCGGCGGCGAGGCCGCGGCGCGCGGTGCTACGGGTGGTGCCGGTGGTACGGGTGTTTCCGGTGGCAGGCACGGGAGGCTTTCCTCTCGTTGCGTGGTCTCACGACACACGTCTTCGTCTGTGGAGCGGGGGCAGGTACAGCTCGTGGGGGGTGAGGGCGCGCAGGCAGTGCGCGTACGTCATGCCGCACATCGGCCCACCCCTCCCTGGCCGCTGCCGAGGGCGCCGCTGCCTACGCGACCGCCCTCCTTCGCGAAGGTGGAGTACATGTCGGACGGCATGATCAGAAGTCCCACCCGTCGTCCTCGGCCACCGCGGTCTCGGCCTGGGTGGCGAAGGACTCGCCCGCCATGCCCGCCGCCAGGGTGGTGCCGTCGGCCGGGTCGATCAGCAGGAAGGACCCGGTGCGGCGCGAGTCGGCGTACGCGTCGAGCGCCAGCGGCTCGGCGGTACGGACGACCACGCGGCCGATGTCGTTGGCCACCAGCTGCCCGGGGTTCGGGTGCTGCGACAGGTCGTCGAGGGTCAGCCGCGAGGGGATCTCCTTGACGATCGCCTTGACCGTGCGCGTGGTGTGCTTGATCAGCACCCGGGCGCCGACGGCGAGCGGCTGGTCCGCCACGTGGCAGACCGTCGCCTCGACGTCCTGAGTGGTGGCCGGGGCGCTCGCGGACGGCGCGATCAGGTCGCCGCGCGAGATGTCGATGTCGTCCGCCAGCCGGACCGTCACGGACTGCGGGGCCCAGGCGATGTCCACGCTCTCGCCGAGCGCGTCGATGCCCTCGATCACCGAGGTACGGCCGGACGGCAGCACGGTGACGGCCTCGCCGACCCGCAGCACGCCGGAGGCGATCTGGCCCGCGTAGCCCCGGTAGTCCGGGTGTTCGGCGGACTGCGGACGGATCACGTACTGCACCGGGAAACGCGCCGGGCAGGAGGTGAGGTCGTGGCTGACGGGCACGGTCTCCAGGTGCTCCAGCACCGTCGGGCCGCCGTACCAGTCCATGTTGGCGGAGGGCTCCACCACGTTGTCCCCGGCCAGTGCCGAGATCGGGATCGCGGTGATCTCCGGGACGCCCAGCTCGGAGGCGTACGTGGTGAATTCCTCCGCGATGGCGGCGAACACCGACTCCCGGTAGTCCACCAGGTCCATCTTGTTGACCGCTAGGACCACGTGCGGGACCCGGAGCAGGGCGGCCACGGCCGCGTGCCGGCGGGTCTGCTCGACCACGCCGTTGCGGGCGTCGACCAGGACCACGGCCAGCTCGGCGGTGGAGGCGCCGGTGACCATGTTCCGGGTGTACTGCACGTGCCCGGGAGTGTCCGCCAGGATGAACCGGCGGCGCGCGGTGGCGAAGTAGCGGTAGGCCACGTCGATGGTGATGCCCTGCTCCCGCTCGGCCCGCAGGCCGTCGGTGAGCAGCGCCAGGTCCGGGGCCTCCTGGCCGCGGGCCTGGGAGACCGCCTCGACGGCCTCCAGCTGGTCCTCCAGGACCGACTTGGAGTCGTGCAGGAGACGGCCCACCAGGGTGGACTTGCCGTCGTCGACGGAGCCGGCGGTCGCGAAGCGCAGCAGCGTGGTGGCGCTGAGCTGCTCGGTGGTGGTGGTCATGTCTAGAAGTACCCTTCGCGCTTGCGGTCTTCCATCGCGGCCTCGGACATCTTGTCGTCGGCGCGGGTCGCGCCCCGCTCGGTGAGCCGGGAGACGGCGATCTCGGCGATCACGGCGTCCAGCGTGGCGGCGTCGGAGTCGACGGCACCGGTGCAGGACATGTCACCGACGGTGCGGTAGCGGATCAGCCGGGTCTGGACCTGCTCGGTCTCCTTCGGGCCGCCCCACTCGCCGGCCGTCAGCCACATGCCGTTGCGCTGGAACACCTCGCGCTCGTGGGCGAAGTAGATCTCCGGCAGTTCGATGTTCTCCCGGGCGATGTACTGCCACACGTCCAGCTCGGTCCAGTTGGAGAGCGGGAACACGCGGACGTGCTCGCCGGGGGCGTGCCGGCCGTTGTAGAGCTGCCACAGCTCGGGGCGCTGGCGGCGCGGGTCCCACTGGGAGAACTCGTCGCGCAGGGAGAACACCCGCTCCTTGGCGCGGGCCTTCTCCTCGTCGCGCCGGCCGCCGCCGAACACGGCGTCGAACTTGAGGCTCTGGATCGCCTCGGTCAGCGGGACGGTCTGCAGCGGGTTGCGGGTGCCATCCGGGCGCTCGCGCAGCGTGCCGGCGTCGATGTACTCCTGCACGGAGGCCACGTGCAGGCGCAGCCCGTGCTTGGCCACCGTGCGGTCGCGGTACTCGAGGACCTCGGGGAAGTTGTGGCCGGTGTCCACGTGCAGCAGGGTGAACGGCACCGGTGCGGGCGCGAACGCCTTGAGCGCCAGGTGCAGCATGACGATGGAGTCCTTGCCGCCGGAGAACAGGATCACCGGCTTCTCGAACTCGCCCGCCACCTCGCGGAAGATGTGCACGGCCTCGGATTCGAGGGCGTCCAGGTGCGACAGCGCGTACGGCGCGTCGGCTCCGGAGTCCGCGGAGGCGTTGTGCAGGTGATGCGCGGCGGTGGTCATGCCAGGCCCCTCTCGGTGAGCAGCGCGTGCAGGGCCGAAGCCGACTCCTGCACGGACTGGGTGTGCGACTCGATACGGAGGTCCGGGGACTCCGGGGCCTCGTACGGGTCGTCGACCCCGGTCAGCCCGGAGATCTCGCCCGCGGCCTGCTTGGCGTACAGGCCCTTCACATCACGCTCGGAGCACACCTCGACCGGGGTGGCCACATGCACTTCGAGGTAGGTCGTACCGGCGGCGGCGTGCCGCTTGGCGACCGCCTCGCGGCTGTCGGCGAACGGGGCGATCACCGGCACCAGCGCCTTGACGCCGTTGCTGGCGAGGAGCTCGGCGACGAAACCGATCCGCTGGACGTTGGTGTGACGGTCCTCGCGGGTGAAGCCGAGGCCCGCCGAGAGGAACTCGCGGATCTCGTCGCCGTCGAGGACCTCCACCCGCTGGCCCTCGGCGCGCAGCCGCTCGGCCAGCGCGTACGCGATGGTGGTCTTGCCGGCGCTCGGCAGCCCGGTCAGCCACACGGTGGCGCCCTGGTCGCTCACGCTCATCTGCTTCTTCTCCGTAGGTTCCGTCATCAGCCGTGCAGTCCGCACTCGGTCTTGCCGCGCCCGGCCCAGCGGCCGGCTCGGGCGTCCTCGCCCGGTGCCACGCGGCGGGTGCAGGGGGCGCAGCCGACGGAGGCGTAGCCGTCCATCAGCAGCGGGTTGGTGAGGACGCCGTGCTCGGCGACGTACGCGTCCACCTCGTCCTGTGTCCAGCGGGCGATCGGGGAGATCTTGACCTTCTGCCGCTTCTCGTCCCAGCCGACCACCGGGGTGTTCGCCCGGGTCGGGGACTCGTCGCGGCGCAGGCCGGTCGCCCACGCCCGGTACCCGGTCAGGCCGTCTTCCAGCGGTTTGACCTTGCGCAGGGCGCAGCACAGGTCGGGGTCGCGGTCGTGCAGCTTCGGCCCGTACTCGGCGTCCTGCTCGGCGACGGTCTGGCGCGGGGTGAGGGTGATGACCTTGACGTCCATCACGGCCTCGACCGCATCGCGGGTGCCGATGGTCTCCTCGAAGTGGTAGCCGGTGTCGAGGAAGACCACGTCCACGCCGGGGAAGGCGCGGGAGGCGAGGTGGGCGACGACCGCGTCCTCCATGGAGGAGGTCACGGCGAATTCCCGGCCGAAGGTCTCGGCCGCCCAGGTGAGGATCTCCAGCGCGGAGGCGTCCTCCAGATCACGGCCCGCCTGCTCGGCCAGCTCCTTCAGACTTCCGGCGTCCTGAACGACAGTCATATCTCTTCCCCTCCAGCGGTGTTGGGCTGGGACTGAAGACCGCGGGCCAGCAGCCCGAGGTACTTCAGCTGGAAGGCTCGATTGCAGGACCTGCATTCCCAGGCGCCGTGGCCCTGCTCGTTGGGGAACAGGTCCTCGTCGCCGCAGTACGGGCAGTAGAAGGGCGCGGCTCGCTCACTCATGAGAGGCTCTCGTCACTCGCGCGGCCGACCCAGGCGGCGAAGCGCTCGCCGTCCTCGCGCTGCTCCTCGAAGCGCTTGACGACCCGCTCGACGTAGTCCGGCAGCCCGGCCGAGGTGACCTTCAGGCCGCGGACCTTGCGGCCGAAGCCGGCCTCCAGGCCGAGGGCGCCGCCCAGGTGGACCTGGTAGCCCTCCACCTGGTTGCCGTCGTCGTCCAGGACCAGCTGGCCCTTGAGACCGATGTCCGCCACCTGGATACGGGCGCAGGCGTTCGGGCAGCCGTTGATGTTGATGGTGAGCGGCTGCTCGAAGGCCGGCAGGCGGCGCTCCAGCTCGTCGATCAGCGAGGCGCCGCGCGCCTTGGTCTCGACGATGGCCAGCTTGCAGAACTCGATGCCGGTGCAGGCCATCGTGCCGCGCCGGAACGGGGACGGCTTGACCCGCAGGTCCAGCGCCTCCAGGGCGGCGACCACCGAGTCCACCTTGTCCTCGGTGATGTCGAGCACGATCATCTTCTGCTCGGCGGTGGTGCGCAGCCGGCCGGAGCCGTGGCTCTCCGCGATGTCCGCGATCTTGGTGAGGGTGGCGCCGTCGACGCGGCCGACGCGCGGGGCGAAGCCGACGTAGAAGCGGCCGTCCTGCTGGCGGTGCACGCCGACGTGGTCCCGCCACTGGCCGGAGGGCTGCTCCGGGGCCGGGCCGTCGGTCAGCTTCCGCTTCAGGTACTCGTCCTCCAGGACCTGGCGGAACTTCTCCGCGCCCCAGTCGGCGACGAGGAACTTCAGGCGGGCGCGGGTGCGGAGCCGGCGGTAGCCGTAGTCACGGAAGATCGAGATGACGCCCTCGTAGACATCCGGGACCTCATCCAGCGAGACCCAGGTGCCCAGGCGCACGCCCAGCTTGGGGTTGGTGGACAGGCCGCCGCCGACCCAGACATCGAAGCCGGGACCGTGCTCGGGGTGGTGCACACCCACGAAGGCGATGTCGTTGATCTCGTGCGCCACGTCGAGCAGCGGCGAGCCGGAGACCGCGGACTTGAACTTGCGGGGCAGGTTGGAGAACTCCTTGTTGCCCACGATCCGGCGGTAGATCTCGTCGATGGCGGGAGTGCCGTCGATGATCTCGTCCTCGGCGATGCCGGCGACGGGCGAGCCGAGGATGACGCGGGGCGTGTCACCGCAGGCCTCGGTGGTGGACAGCCCGACGGCTTCGAGCCGGCGCCAGATCTCGGGGACGTCCTCGATCCGGATCCAGTGGTACTGCACGTTCTGCCGGTCGGTGAGGTCGGCGGTGCCGCGGGCGAACTCCTGGGAGATCTCGCCGATGACGCGGAGCTGCTCGGTGGTCAGCCGGCCGCCGTCGATGCGGACGCGCAGCATGAAGTACTTGTCGTCCAGCTCCTCCGGCTCCAGGATCGCGGTCTTGCCGCCGTCGATCCCGGGCTTGCGCTGGGTGTACAGGCCCCACCAGCGCATCCGGCCGCGCAGGTCGTTGGGGTCGATCGAGTCGAAACCGGTCTTGGAGTAGATCGTCTCAATGCGTGTCCGCACATTGAGACCGTCGTCGTCCTTCTTGAACTGCTCGTTGCCATTGAGGGGCGTGTGGTGTCCGACGGCCCACTGACCCTCACCGCGGTGACGGCCGGTCTTGCGGCGCGCGGCAGCGGGAGCGGCTGCGGGCTTTTCGGGGGTGGCGGCCATGGCGGTACGTCCTTCTTCGGCGGCTCAAGGCAAGGGCAGGTGAGGCAGGTGACCTGCGGCGTTGGGGGGCAGGTGGCTGTGGCTGTACGGGCCCGTTGCCGGTGGGCACGGGCCGGTCAGGCCATCAAGGGGTGCGACGCGCCGTACCGCTGCGCTGCGGTGGGACGGCGGGCGATGTGCGGCGTGCTGGTTCCGTCAGCTCGCCGGACAGATGGCGCTGGACATGCGGCCGAGGTCGACGTGCCGCCGACTCACCAAGGCAATTCCAGCTCCATTCATGGGGGGAAGCGTGGCATGCAGGTCTTGGAGGAGTCCACTACTGTCCACCATTCGGACAGATCCGTCCCGGATGCTGGGACCATGTGTCCCCGGTCACCCGGAGCAGCCCGCTCCGGGACGCTCCGGGGAGCGGGGGCCCGCCGGGCTGGGCGCCCGGCCAGGGTCCCGGGGCTCCGCCCCGTACGGCCTGCGCCCGGGCGCGCCGGGGCCCGGGGCGGAAGCCCGCTCCCCCGCTCCCCGGGATCCGGGGTCCGGGGCGGAGCCCCGGGGAGCGGGGGAGGGGCGGGTAGGGGAAGGCTCCGCGCAGCGGCCCCGGCTCCGCCGGGCCCGATTCCCGGGGCTGCGCCCCATGCGGCCCCCGGCTCCGCCGGGCTGGGCCCCGGCGAGGGGCCCGGGGCTGCGCCCGGTACGGCTTCCGCCCCCGGGCGCCGGGGCCCGGGATCCGGGGTCCGGGGCGGAGCCCCGGGGAGTGGGGAGGGGCGGGTAGGGGAAAGCTCCGCGCAGCGGCCCCCCGGCTCCGCCGGGTCAGGCGCTCCGGCTCCGCCGGGTCAGGCCCCCCGGCTCCGCCGGGTCAGGCGCTCCGGCTCCGCCGGGTCAGACCCCCCGGCCCCGCCGGGTCAGGCTGCGTCCGCGCGTCCCGCAGGGCTACGCGCCCGGCCAGGGGCCCGGGGTCGGGGCGGCCGTGGCCTCCTCCGTTTCCGTGCGGAACAGGCGGAAACCTCGCTTCAGGTAGTTGTCCATCGCCGTCGGCCCGTCCAGGCTGCACGTGTGGAGCCAGACCCGCCGCGTCGCCTCCCGCTCCGGCCAGCGCGAGCCCAGGTCCCAGGCCCGGCGGATGCCCTCCGTCAGCAGGTACCCCCCGATCCGCCGCCCCCGGAACTCCGGCAGCAGCCCGAAGTAGACGATCTCGACGACCCCGTCCGGCTGCGGGTCGAATTCCACGTACCCCGCCGGCGTGCCGCGGTCGTACGCCACCCACGTCTCGACCCCCGGCCGGTCCAACTGCGCCACCCACTCCGCGCGGGTCAGCGACAGCCGGTCCGTCCAGTGGATGTCACCGCCCACCGAGGCGTACAGGAAGCGGCTGAACTCCGGCGATGGCACCTCTGCGCGGACGATCGTGACGTCGTCGCCCGGCGGCGCCGGCGACGGAACCAGATCGGCCGGGGAGGTCATCTCCAAGGACCAGGTGGTCAGAGTGAAGGTGGTGGGCTCGCTCATACCGCTCAGGGAATCACGCCCGCCCCCGGCCGACCCAGGCGGGCCCCGACCACCGCCGGAGCGGTGGAATGCGGGAGCAGCCGGCCCGGGTCGGCCGGGCGGATCAGCTCCACCTCCACGTCCTCCGCGAACCGGTACGGCCGGTGCGCCAGCACCCCCGCCAGATGACGCCGGACCCGGGACATCTCCGCCCGCACCGTCACCGTGCGGCTCGCGTCCCCGAACACCTCCGCCGCCAGCTCCGCCGCCGACCGCCCCCGCGGCGTCACCGCCAGCAGGAACAGCAGCTCCGCATGGCGCGGGCTGAGCTCCTGCGACCAGCTGCCGGCCGCCCCGTACACGGTCACCGTCCACGCCCCGGGCCGGCTCAGGTCCAGCACCACCCGGCTCGCCGCCGCGCCGTGACGGGCGGCGCCGTCGATCCGCAGCAGCCAGCCGCCCGGCAGCGGCTCCACCGTGCAGTCGCCCAGCTGCGGGATCCACGTCGGGCCGGGCCCGAAGGACTTCGGCAGCGGTATCCGGTCCGCCGGGACCAGTCCGGTCACCGCCGCGGTCCAGCCGTGCGGGTCCACCGCCAGCGCCCGCGCACCGACCGGCAGCCGGGCCAGCAACGGCGCCGCCACGCTCCGCAGCCGCTCCAGCGACTCCAGGTGCCGGACCCGCAGCTCGTGCTCGGCCAGCCTGGCCACCGAGCTCACCCACGCCAGGGTCGCCGGGTGCATGGTGGCCAGCGGCCCGCTCACGTCGACGACGCCCAGCAGACGGCCGTCCCGCGGATCGTGCACCGGCGCGCCCGCACAGGTCCAGTCGTGGTGCGAGGAGACGAAGTGCTCGGCGGAGAACACCTGCACCGGGCGCCGGGTGACCAGTGCGGTGCCCACTCCGTTGGTGCCGACCACCGCCTCGTCCCAGTGCGCGCCCACCGCGAAGCCCAGCCGGTCGGCCTTCCGCAGGATCGAGGAGGCCCCCTCCCGCCACAGCAGCCGCCCCTCCGCATCGGCGACCACCATGATGTGCAGGGCTTCGTCCAGGGCCGGCAGCAGTCCTTCCCGCAGCACCGGCAGCACCTGCCGCAGCGGCGAGAGGTGCCGCCGCTCCTCCATCTCCGCGGCGGACAGGATCCGCGAGCGGTGGTCCCGGTCCGGGTGCACCCCGCCGGCCAGCATCCGCCGCCAGGACTCGGCGATCTCCGGCCGGGGCGCGGCCGGCAGCCGGTCCCCGGCCAGCGCCGCCGCCCGTACCCCCTTGAGCAGGCGCGCCGCCTCGCGCGCGTCCATTGCCGAGAGCCGGGCCAAATCAACTGCGGTGTTGGCCACCGAGCCTCCCCCCCCCACGAGCACCTACGCGTACTCAGAAGGACCAACAAGGACCTCCAAGGTTGCAACGGTATGCAACTCTCGCCAAGTCCCGGTCGCCCGACCGAAACTGTGCGCAACGCCGCCAGGGGGCGGCGTTCGGCTCCTCCTCGGGGCTTTTCAGGAACAGGGGTGGTGCCGAGTCGGCGCGGCGCCACCCCGTTCGTGCAACGGCCGGATCCGGGCCCGGTGGGGTTTGGGGACTTCGCCTACCCCGTGATCCGCGCCCGTTCCACCACCGCCCCCAGGTCCAGGCCGTGCGGCAGCGTGCCGAAGGCCGTGCCCCAGTCACCGCCCAGCCGGGAGGCGCAGAAGGCGTCCGCCACCGCCGGCGGGGCCCACCTGACCAGCAGGGAACCCTGGAGCACCAGGGCCATCCGCTCCACCAGCCGGCGCGCCCGGGTCTCGATCCCCTCCAGGTCGGCCAGCTCCGTCAGCAGGTCCTTGATGGCCGCATCCAGCCGGTGGTCCGCGCCACGGGCCGTGCCGACCTCCTGGAGGAAGGCGTTCAGTGCCAGCGGCTCCCGCTGCAGGGCCCGCAGCACGTCCAGGGCCTGTACGTTGCCCGAGCCCTCCCAGATCGAGTTCAGGGGGGACTCGCGCAGCAGGCGCGGCAGCCCGGACTCCTCGACGTAGCCGTTGCCGCCCAGGCACTCCAGGGCCTCTGCCACCATCGGCGTACAGCGTTTGGTCACCCAGTACTTCGCGGCGGGCACCGCCAGCCGCAGGAAGGCCCGCTCCTGCTCGGTGCCGGCGTCGTACGCGGCGGCCAGCCGCAGCATCAGCACCGTTGCCGCCTCCGACTCCAGGGCCAGATCCGCCAGCACGTTCCGCATCAGCGGCTGGTCGATGAGCTTCGCTCCGAAAGCAGAGCGGTGCTCCGCATGGTGAACGGCCTGCGACAGCGCCTGCCGCATCACCGCGGCCGAGCCGATCACACAGTCCAGCCGGGTCGCGGCGACCATCTCGATGATCGTCCGGACCCCGCGGCCCTCCTCGCCGACCCGCCGCGCCCACGTCCCGTCGAACTCCACCTCGCTGGACGCGTTCGACTTGTTGCCCAGCTTGTCCTTCAGCCGCTGGATCGCGAACACGTTCCGGCTGCCGTCCGGCAGCACCCGCGGGACCAGGAAGCAGGACAACCCGGAAGGCGCCTGGCCCAGCACCAGGAACCCGTCCGACATCGGCGCCGAGCAGAACCACTTGTGCCCGGTCAGCAGGTACTCCCCGGCCGCGTCCAGCGGCTTCGCCGCCGTCGTGTTCGCCCGGACGTCGCTGCCGCCCTGCTTCTCGGTCATCCCCATGCCGAAGAGCACTCCGGTCTTCTGCGCCGCCGGCCGGAGTCCCTCCTCGTACACGTGCGAGGTCAGCCGCGGCTCCCACTCGGCGGCCAGCTCCGGGTCCGCGCGCAGGGCGGGCACCGCCGCATGCGTCATCGAGACCGGGCAGCCGTGACCCGCCTCCGCCTGGGACCAGACGAAGAACCCGGCGGCCCGCCGCAGGTGCCCGTCCGGCCGCCCCCAGGCGTCGGTCAGCCCTGCCGACACGGCCTTGCCGAGCAGCCGGTGCCAGGCCGGGTGGAATTCCACCTCATCGATTCTGTTTCCGTATCGGTCGTGCGTCCGCAGTTTCGGCGGGTTTTCGTTCGCCTGCGTACCCCACTCCTGGGCCTGCGCGGAACCCGCGGCGTGCCCGAGCAGGCCGAGCTCTTCCCGCACCTCGTCCCGGAGTTCGGGGGCCAGGTGCCGCTCCACGCCCTCGGTGAGTGCCCGGTCGCCCCCGTAGACGTCGTAGCCCACAAGGGGTGGGGCCTGGTTGCTTACTGTGTGGGTGGTGGCTGCCATGCCGATACGGTAAAGAGGTGCAGCCAGCAAAAGAAACACCCGAGCGGCCCCCAGGGCGGCTTCACCGGGCACGGGCCCTCTACCGCAACGTCTCCAAGCGCAAAATGGCCTGGCTGCTGCTGAAGGACACTGTCAATTCGTGCATCGAGTACCGGATCCTCGGTCTCGCGGCCGAGGCGGCGTTCTTCACCCTGCTCTCGCTGCCCCCGCTCTTCCTCGGCCTGCTCGGTCTGCTCGGCTATGTCGACAACTGGACCGACACCCGCACCGTCGCCAGCATCGAGGAGAACATCCTGCAGGCGGTCGGTACGGTCCTCTCCGACCGGGGCGTCAACGACATCGCCAGACCCCTGCTCGACGACGTGACCAGCCGGGGCCGGCCCGACCTCATCTCGCTCGGTTTCGCCTTCGCCCTGTGGTCCGGCTCGCGGGCCGTCAATGTCTTCATCGACACCATCACCGTGATGTACGGGCTCGACGGGCAGCGCGGCATCGTCAAGACCCGGCTGCTGGCGTTTCTGCTGTACCTGATCGCGCTGCTGATCGGTGCGATCGTGCTGCCGCTGATGGTGGTGGGCCCGGACGCGGTGGTGCGGCTGGTGCCCTGGGGCACCAGCCTGATAGCGGTGCTGTACTGGCCGACCGTCACCCTGCTCTCGATCGCGTTTCTGACCACCCTGTACCACGTGTCAGTGCCGGTGCGCTCGCCCTGGATCGAGGACGTGCCGGGGGCGCTGGTGGCCCTGGCCATGTGGGTGTTCGGCTCCTTCCTGCTGCGGATCTACCTCACCAACACGGTGGAGGGGCCGACCATCTACGGTTCGCTGGCCGCGCCGGTGGCCGTGCTGCTGTGGATCGGCATCTCGGCCTTCGCGGTCCTGGTGGGCGCGGCCGTGAACGCGGCGATCGACCGGGTCTGGCCGTCGGTGGCGACGGCCGCCGCCCGCGAGGCCAACGAGCGGGCCAGGGAGGCCGAGGCGGCCCAGCTGATCGCCCGGGCGGCGGCCTGGCGGGCCCTGGCCGAGGGCGAATCGGAGGACGACGACGACACCGGCATGCCGTCCGAGTTCCCCGAGCGCTGGTCCAGATTCCTGCCGCCGGACGACTACACGGCCCGCCTGCGCAAGGAACGCAACCACCACTGATCCGCGCAGACCCGGACCCCTGGACAGGGCCTAGCCTGAAAGGGTGGCGTACACCGAGCGGCCCTCCCGCCTGGTGCCCGGCGCGGTGCTCTGGCAGGCCGACGGCCCGGGCGGGTCCGTGCTGCCCGACGGCTGCATGGACCTGCTCTGGGTGGACGGCCGGCTGCTGGTCGCCGGGCCTGACACCGGGCCGCATGCCGCCGGGGAAGTGCCCGGCTCCGCCTTCGCCGGAATCCGCTTCGCACCCGGCACCGCGCCCGCGCTGCTCGGCGTACCGGCACACGAACTCCGGGACCGGCGGGTGGACCTCGCCGCCCTGTGGCCCGCCCGGGAGGTCCGGGCCCTGGCCGGCACGGTCGCCTCGTACGCCGATCCGCCCGCCGGCCTCGAGGAACTCGCCCGGCGCCGCGCTCCAGCCCCCGACCCGCTGACCGCCGAGGTGGTGGCCCGGCTGCGGGCCGGTGAGACGGTGGCCCACATCGCGGACGCCCTGGGCCTGGGCCCCCGGCAGCTGCACCGCCGCTCCCTGGCCGCGTTCGGCTACGGGCCCAAGACCCTGGGCCGGGTGCTGCGCCTCCAGCGGGCCCTGGCCCGGGTCCGCGCGGGCGTCCCGTACCCGGAGGTGGCCCACACCAGCGGCTACGCCGACCAGGCCCACCTGGCCCGCGAGGTCCGGTCCCTGGCCGGCACCACCCTGACCGCCTACGCGGCGGGATCGGCCGCCCCGGTCCCGGCGAAGAGGGACACCCCGCAGCCGTCCGGATCGAGCACCACCGCATAGCGCTGCCCCCACACCGCGTCCCAGGGCTTCAGGTGCCCCGCGTACCCGGCACCGGTCAGCTCCGCGTACAGCGCGTCCACCGCGGCGGGGGAGTCGCACAGGAACGCCAGCCCGATCCGCTCGCCACCGGCCGCGGGCCGGGTCCACCCGGGATCGAAGGACCGGATCACCTCTTCGGTGTCCCAGCCGATCCGCATCCCGCCGGGCAGCGTGACCTCCACATGCGGCTGGTCCTCCGCCCCGGCCGGAACGTCCAGCCCGAGGCGCCGGTAGAAGGCGAGCGAGGCGGCCATGTCGGAGACGACGAGGCCGATCATGTCGAGTCGAGGAGTCATACCCGCAGGCTAGGCCGCCCACACCCACCCGGTCTTGAACGAATCGGACACCGGGAAAAACCGGTGGTGCGCGGCTGCGGCGCCGACTACGGTGAGCCCGTCACAGCGAGAACACGTGTGGAACACCGGAGGTGAGTGCATTGATGACTGTCATCGAGCAGGGCGCTGCCCGCATTCAGAAGACCGTCAATCTCCTCCCCGTGGCCACCGGCTGACACTCCTTCTTGTTCCCGCGCGCGTCGAGCGCGCGGTGCCGGGGCCACCCCTTGTGAAGGGTCCCCCTTGTCTCTCTCTTCTTTCTCTTCTCACGCGCACGCCCTCGCTCCCTACGGCTGGGACGAGGCCTGGGCCGAGGAGTTCGCCCCGCACGCCGCGCTGGGCCTGCTGCCCGGCCGGGTGGTGCGGGTCGACCGCGGGCAGTGCGACGTCATGACCGCGGACGGCATCGTCCGCGCCGACACCGCCTTCGTCACCCCGCACGACCCGATGCGGGTGGTCTGCACCGGCGACTGGGTCGCGGTGGACCCGGCCGGGGCCGGCGACCCGCGGTACGTACGGACGTACCTGCCGCGGCGGACCTCCTTCGTGCGCTCCACCTCCTCGAAGCGGTCCGACGGGCAGATCCTCGCGGCGAACGTGGACCACGCCATCGTCGCGGTCTCCCTCGCGGTGGAACTGGACCTGGGCCGGATCGAACGGTTCCTGGCCCTGGCCTGGGAATCGGGCGCCCAGCCGCTGGTCGTGCTGACCAAGGCGGACCTGGTCCCGGACCCGGTCTCGCTGTCCTACCTCGTCCAGGACGTGGAGACCACGGCACCGGGCGTCCAGGTGCTCACCGTCTCCTCGAAGACCGGCGCCGGCATCGACGTGCTGGCCGCGGTCGTGTCCGGCGGGACCAGCGTGCTGCTGGGCATCTCCGGGGCCGGCAAGTCCACCCTGGCGAACGCGCTGCTCGGCGAGGACGCCATGGAGGTCCAGGAGATCCGCGACGTCGACGGCAAGGGCCGCCACACCACCACCACCCGCAACCTGCTCGCCCTGCCGGGCGGCGGCGTGCTCATCGACACTCCGGGGCTCCGGGGCGTCGGCCTGTACGACGCGGAGACCGGCGTCGGGCAGGTGTTCTCGGAGATCGAGGAGCTCGCCGGGCAGTGCCGCTTCCACGACTGCGCGCACGAGAGCGAGCCGGGCTGCGCGGTGCGCGAGGCGGTCGACCGGGGCGAGGTGCCGGAGCGGCGCCTGGACAGCTACCGGAAGCTGGTCCGGGAGAACCGGTGGATCGTCGCCAAGACGGACGCCAGGCTGCGGGCGGAGATCCGCCGCGACTGGCGCCTGAAGGGTGCGGAGGGCCGAGCCAACCACGCCGCCAAACGCGGCCCTTCCGGCTCCCACCAGCACACCCGGTGATCCGGCCGGCGCGCCCGGCGTCCGGACCCGATTCGGGCCCGGACGCCGGGTGTTGCCCTCTGAACGGGTGAAGTAGCTTGGTCGCTCCGTCACCTGTGGCAGGGGGAGTGCAATGGGCGTGGTCGTGCTGATCGTGTCGGCTGTTCTGGCATACGTTGGCCACCGGTGGTACCACTTCCCCGGTCACTGGAAGTACGCCTTCTCCGATGCCTGGAAGACCGAGCGCGCTGCCCTCCAGAAGGATCGCTCTGCCATGAAGTCCCGGCAGGCCGACGTCCGCAAGGAGAAGACGGCGGCCCAGGAGGCGGTCCGGGCGGCGAGGCTGGCGTACGAATCGACCGTCAGCAGCCTGGAGGCGGAGCGGAAGGAGCTTCGCGCCACCCCGGAACGCGGCGCCCTCAAGGAGAAGTTCGGCGCGCTGGCGCTCCACGAGCACGCCCTGGTGATCAACGGCAAGGAGCTGCCGCTCGACCGGCTGGACGTCTCGCTCGAGCCCAGGGACGACACGGTGTACCTCAGGGTGAAGACCCCGACGCCCGAGCTGGAGTACGTCCCCTTTCCGGCCGGCGAGTACTCCGAGGACAGTGTGCGCGGCTTCGAGGTCCGGCTCACGAACGCGGTGGGGGTGGAACACCGGTTCCTCGAGCGGCGTGCGGCCCGCGTGCCCGAGGTGGAGGCCGCCCTGGCCGTGGCCAGGGCCGACACCGCCGACCGGGACGAGGCGGAGAACCACCTGCGAGCCGTCATCGCCCGTCAGGACGGGGACGAACAGCTCGCTGCCGCGACCGCCGACTGGGAAGCCGCCCGCGCCGAGTGGCAGAAGCTCACCGGATACCGGCCTCCCCTGTGAGGGTATGACGGCCTAGCGGGCCACCCAGCCCCGTTCGTATGCGTGCCAGCCCAGTTGGAGTCGGGTGGTGATCCCGGCCAGTTCCATCAGGCCCTTCACCCGCCGCTGTACCGTCCGCAGGCCCAGCTCCAGGTGCTTTGCCACGCTCGCGTCCGTCATGCCCGCCAGCAGCAGTGACAGGATCTCCAGGTCCGTTTCGTCCGGGGCCGTCTCCGACTCGGTCACCGCCCCGCCCGTGCCCAGCCGCAGCGGCAGGGAATCCCGCCACACCGCCTCGAAGAGGCCCAGCAGGGACTCCAGCAGGCCGGACGCGTGCACCACCAGCGCCGCCGGCTCCGCGTTCCGCCCGGTCAGCGGCACCATGGCCAGGGTGCGGTCCGCGATCACCAGCTTGGTCGGGACCTGCGGGGTCACCCGGACCTGCACACCGCGGCCCAGCGCGCCCTGCGCCTCCCGCAGCCCCTGCGGCTCCGTCAGCACCTCCCGCTCGATCACCACCCGGTAGCCCACACCGCGCCCCGTCGCCCGGTCCTCGGCATCGTTGTCCGTGCCCGTCATCACCTGCGGCCGGCCCGTCACCAGCGCGCACACCTCCTCCTCCGCCCCCAGCTGGAGCTGTACGAAGCGGTGCGCGACCGCGCTCGCCCCGGTGACCACCTCCACCAGGTCGTGGACGGCCGGCTCGGCGGCCTCCGCCCGGTACTCCTCCGCCAGCAGCGCCGCCGCCAGCTCCGCCTGCTCCAGTTCGTGCCGCTGCTGGGTGAGCAGCGCGCCGAGGGCCACCCCCGGCGGTGCCGCCACCCAGCGGCCCGGCCGGGCCGAGGACTGGGCCGCCAGCCCCTGCCGCTCCAGATGCCGCAGCGCCCGCTCGGTCTGCGGCACCGGCAGGGTCAGCCGGTGTGCCAGATCGGGGACCTCCGCAGCCCCCAGCGCCACCAGCGCGCGGTACGCCGATTCCTGGCCCTCGTCCAGGCCTATCGCACCCAGCAACCCGTCCACCCCACTCCCGCTCGCCCGCCCCCGCTCGCCCCGCCCCGCTCGCCCCGCCGAACTGGCGGGAAGCGGCCACGGCACAAACCCGCCGCGGACATCATCACCGCACCCCCCGCCACTCTGCCAAGGTGACGCCACCGCAGCACCACCATCCACCGGCCGGAACTCGCGCTTGGGGCAACTTTGCCACGCAATGACGAGGTTGGCCGGAATTCACCTGGGGAGAGCGATGCGCCCGATATCGCGAACGGCACTCGGGGCGGCCACCGCCGCCGTTCTGGCCGTCACCGCCGTCGGCCCGTCCTCGGCACAGCCGAGCGACGCCACCGGAAAACGACCACTGACCGGCAGCGAGGCCGCGGCGAGAACGCCCGCCGGACCGGTCACCGTCACCCTGGTCACCGGTGACCGGATCCTGGTCTCCACCGATGCCGCCGGCCGTACCGCGGCCACCGCGATACCCCGCGAGGACGGCACCCAGCCGCTCGTACAGACCCGCCAGTCCGGCCGCGACCTGTACGTCTACCCCGAGGGCGCCATCAAGGCCCTGACCGCCGGCAAGGTCGACCACGAGCTGTTCAACGTCAGCTCCCTCATCCGGCAGGGCTACGACGACAGCCGCGCCAAGAAGCTCCCGCTGATCGCGGTCTACGAAAGCTCCGTGGACGTCGCCCGCAGCACCCCCGTCACCCCGCGCGGCGCCGAACGCGCCCTGGTCCTCGACTCCATCGGCGCGGTCGCCCTCACCGCCGACAAGCAGCAGACCGCCGAGTTCTGGGCCGATGTCACCGGCCCCCGGTCCCGCGCCGCCGGCGGACTGAAGAAGCTGTGGCTGGACGGCAAGGTCCAGGCGAACCTGGAGCGGTCCACCCGGCAGGTGGGCGCCCCCACCGCCTGGGCCGCCGGCTACGACGGCAAGGGCGCCAAGGTCGCCGTCCTCGACACCGGCACCGACCTCGACCACCCCGACCTCAAGGGTCGGGTCGCCGGATCGAAGAACTTCACCGACTCCGACACCGACGCCGACCGCCAGGGCCACGGCACCCACACCATCTCCACCGTCGGCGGCTCCGGCGCCGCGAGCGGCGGCGCCAAGAAGGGCGTCGCCCCCGGCGCCGAACTGCTCTCCGGCAAGGTTCTGGGCGACCAGGGCTACGGCCTGGATTCGTGGATCATCGCCGGCATGGAATGGGCCGTCGACAACAAGGCCGACATCGTCTCCATGAGCCTCGGCGACCCCTCCCAGACCGCCTGCGACGACCCGCTGGCCGCCGCCACCGAACGCCTCTCGCAGCAGGGCGCCCTGTTCGTGATCGCGGCCGGCAACGCCGGCCCCGGCAACAACACCGTCTCCTCGCCCGGCTGCGCCCCCAGCGCGCTGACCGTCGGCGCCGTGGACCGCGACGACACCACCGCCCCCTTCTCCAGCCGCGGCCCGGCCGGCCTCCGGCACACCCTCAAGCCGGAGATCGCCGCCCCCGGCGTCGGCATCTCGGCCGCCGCCGCCGGCGGTCGCGGGGTGTACGCGTACCAGGCCATGTCCGGCACCTCCATGGCCACCCCGCATGTGGCGGGCGCCGCCGCCCTCCTCAAGCAGCGCCACCCCGACTGGACCGGCGCCCAGCTCAAGGCTGCCCTCGTCGGCTCCGCCGCCACCACCGTGCCCGGCGACGTACGGGAGACCGGCGGCGGACGCCTGGACGTCCCGGCCGCCCTCGCCGCCGGTGTCACCGGCGCCCCCGCCGTCCAGGGCGGCACCTTCACCTGGCCGCAGGACCGCAGCGACCGCACCACGGTCGAGATCCCGTACACCAACACCGGCAGCGCCCCGGTCACCCTGAACCTGTCCCTGCAGAAGGTCACCGGCAACGACGGCTCCGCCGTCCGCGCCCCGATCGCCCGCCTGGACCGGCGGACCGTCACCGTCCCGGCCGGCGCCACCGTCAAGGTGCCGCTCGCCCTCGACCCGGCCGCCCGCATCGACCGCGCCCAGTACGGGGACATCACCGGCCGGGTCCTCGCCACCGGCCCCGCCGGCGTCCGGATCTCCACCCCGTTCTCCCTGTACGTGGAGCCGGAGACGGTCACCCTGCGGGTCAAGCTCCTCGACCGCGCGGGCAAGCCGGCCGCCGGCCCCTCCTCCCTCGACGTGGTCGGCACCGACACCGCCACCGGTGAGCGCCGCTTCAACGAGGGCGCGGCGGACCAGGTCTACCGGGTGCGCCCGGGCGCGTACTTCCTGTCCGCCTTCGTCGGCACCCCCGACGCGGGCGAGGGCGCCGAGCTGCTCGACTCCCTCACCTACCTGGGCCGTCCCCAGGTGGAGGTGAAGAAGGACACCACCATCGTCCTGGACGCCCGGAAGGCGGGCCGGCTGAGCATCGCCGCCGACCGGCCCACCGAGAGCCGCAGCACCACCCTGTCCTTCGCCCGCAGTTGGGACGACACCTGGCTGCACGCCGGCACCGCCATGGGCGGCCGTACCATCCGCGGCTACTACGCCTCGGTCGAAGGCCGCGCGGACGACGGCGCGTTCGAGTTCGGCAGCTACTGGCGGGCCGCCGCCCCGCTGGTCGCCGAGCTCAAGCCGGCCGGCGGCCCGGTCCTGCACCCGATCACCGCCTCCCTCGGCAGCGACAACCTCGACGGCACCGGCAGTGCCCCGCTGGTGAACGCCGGCAGCGGCACCCCCGCCGAACTCGCCGCGGCGGGCGCCAAGGACGCGATCGTGCTGGTCAAGGCCGAGGACGGCGGCCTGTTCCAGCAGGCGAAGGACGCGAAGGCGGCCGGCGCCAAGGCGGTGCTCGCCCACCGCGACGCCCCCGGCCGCTGGGTCGGCTTCACCGGCTACGCGGGCGGCGCACTGCCGGCCCTCACCATCGACAGCGCGGAGGCGAAGACCCTGCTCGACCGGCTGGCCGGCGGCAAGGTCACCCTCTCCTGGAAGGCCACGGCCCGCAGCCCGTACGTCTACAACCTGGCGCAGACCGAGTCCGGCCCGCTGCACGGTGACCGGGCCTACCGGGTCCGGGACCGCGACCTGGGCTCCGTACAGTCCACCTACCACGCGATGGGCGTGGCCGCCGACTACATGGACTTCGTCGGCGCGTACCGGCCGCTGGGCCACGCGGTGTTCTTCGGCTCGATGGAGACCGTCGCGGTGCCGGGCACCCGGACCGAGTTCTACTCCGCCGGGAACACCACCTGGGACCACCTGGTCTCCAGCAGCTTCCCGTGGGGCGAGTTCATGACCGACCAGCAGCGCACCTACACCAAGGGCGGCAAGCGCAGCGAGTCCTGGTACGACGGGGTGATCGGCCCGGTCGCCCCGCGCGACCCGGCGGGCCGGCCGGTGCTGGCCGCCGAGCGGCAGGGCAACCTGATCGGCTTCGCCTCCGCGATGTGGGGCGACCGCGGGCACTACGCGCAGCCGGGCTCCTTCGGCGACATCGGCAACCTGGCGCTGAAGCGGAACGGCGAGCAGATCGGCGGCAGTTACTACCCGTCCGGGGTCTTCGAGGTCCCGGCCGAGGAAGCCACGTACGAACTGACCCAGAACATCGAGAAGGTCGGCGCCCCGGCCCAGGTCTGGCAGCGCTCGCAGGCCGTGCAGACCTCCTGGACCTTCCGCTCGAAGCTGGACGCGTCGGCCTACTCGCAGACCCTGCCGATCCTCTTCCCGGCGCTCTCGATCCCCGAGGACGGCACGAAGACGGTGGCCGCGGCAGGGGGCATCCGCATCGGCCTGGCCGCCACCGGCCACGCCGGCTACACCCCGGGCACGCTGAAGTCGGCGAAGCTGTCGTACTCCTACGACGGTGAGCACTGGACCGAGGCGAAGGTCACCCGGCAGGGCGGCGCCTGGACGGCGGAGGCCGACCACACGGGCGCGGCCGGCAAGCCGGTCTCGCTCAAGGTGGAACTCACCGCGGCCGACGGGGCCTCGGTCACCCAGACGGTGACCCGGGCGTACGACGTACGCAGCTAGCGGTGCGGTGATGCAGGGCGGCGGCCGTCGGGAGGTTTCCCGGCGGCCGTTCGCATTCGGCCGTCCGGGTGGGTGGGTGACTCCGTAGGCGTGCAGTTGACGGTGTGTCGTGCCCGAGAGACGGGACTTCCGCGGGCGGGGAGGTTAGTACCCATATGTCCTCCGGGTGCCTCCCCGCTGGTTCGGCCGGGCGGCGGACCCTGGAAAACAGTCGAAGGGAAACGCATGAAGCTGCGCCTCGTCCTCGCCTGCTCCTCGGCGGTCGCAGGTCTCGGACTGTGTGCCACGGGCGCCCCGGCCCTGGCCGCACCCGCCAAGGCCGCACCCCTGAACGTGTCCGTGCCGTGCGGCACCAACGGCACCGACCTGCTGATCGACGCGGTCAACGAACTGAACAACAATTCCGACGGTGGCACGATCCGGCTGGCCGAACGGTGCACCTACGCCTTCAACAACGGCACCGGTTCGAATGCCCTGCCGCAGATCGACCGCCCCATCACCATCAAGGGCGAGGACTCCGCCCTGATCCGGTCCGACAGTTCCCCCGACTTCCGGCTGATCGAGGTGGGATCGAGCGGACAGCTCACGCTGAAGGGCCTCACCCTGGCCGGCGGGCACACCAACGGCGACGGCGGGGCCATCCTCAACCGCGGGATCCTGCGACTGGATCAGACCACGGTCGCCGGCAACCGGGCGGACGACGACGGCGGTGGCATCTACAACGAGGGCAACGCCAAGCTGACCGACAGCTACGTGCAGACCAACGTGGCCGGCGACAACGGCGGCGGCCTCAGCAACAGCGACAGCGGAACCCTCACCCTTGTCAAGACCGTCGTGACCGGGAACGCCACGGACGAAGACGGCGGCGGCATCGAGAACGACGGCAGGCTGACGATCAACTCCAGCCGCATCGAGAACAACGTGGCCCGGGACGGCAACGGCGGCGGCCTGGACAACGAAGGCCAAACGACCGTCAAGGAAAGCAAGTTCATCGAGAACTGGACGGGCCAGTCCGGCGGCGGCATCAACCAGGAATCGGACGGCACCCTGGAGATCTTCGGCAGCGAGTTCTCCTACAACAAGGCGGGCGAGGACGGCGGTGCCCTGCACAACGCCGGAGACGCGATCCTGAACAAGACCAAGATCGTCAAGAACCAGGCCGGCGACGACGGCGGCGGCATCAACAACGAGGTGGAGAACAACCAGATCCCGGTGCTGACGCTCAAGTACGTGCTCATCAAGGAGAACCGGGCCGCCGACCAGGGCGGCGGCGTCCGCAACGAGCAGTACGGCAAGGTCGAGAACGTCAAGAGCGAGATCATCAAGAACCTTCCGACGAACTGCGCGGGCGACGTGCCGGGCTGCTACGCCAAGGACGAGGAGAAGAAGCGGACCCCGTGACCCCGTGACCCTGCCGGCATCGCCGGAATCAAAGGTCTGAGCGGATGGCGGGCACGTCAGTTCGAGACGCCGGTCCTCGCCGCCCCGAGTGGGGCGCGGGGACCGGCGTCTTTCCGCACGCACGGGCGTAATCCGCGCAATCGGCGTTCCCGGCCGACCCGACCGGCCGACAATGGGGGGCATGAGTCAGCAGGGGGACGCGGACCCACAGGACTGGTGGCACAAGCTCTACGAGGACCCGCCCGGTGCGGTGGAGCCCGGCGCGGCGGAGCCGCCGCCGTACGAGGGCCCGCCCGCACCGGCCGGGCTGCCCGACCCGCCCGAGCGGCCGGACCGGCCGGATCCGCGGGTGACGCTGGTCCCCGGCCCCCGGGCCGCCGCGGACGACGATGCGGCGGACACCCTGGAGTCCCGCTTCGGCTCGGCCTGGGCGATGCTCACCGGCGCCGAGACGCCGGCCGGACCGGACCCCCGCGCGGGGGTGCCGGACCCCCGGTCGGCCGACGGTGCTCCGGCTCCCGAGCCCGCGCCCGGGGCGGAGCCCGCGCCGGAGGCGAGGACCGATCCGGAGCCGAAACCCGTGTGGGCTCCGGAGCCGGCCACCGCGGCCACCGGGTACGCCCTCGGGCAGGTCGCCGTACCGCCCGTGGTCGCGGACGCGGGGCCGGAACGGCCGGCGGTCCGGCACCTCGGCGACCGGCCGCCCACCTACGCCGCCGAACCCGGCGCGCTGCCCGTCGCCGACCCGGCCGCGCTGGACGCGCTGATCCCCGACACCGTCCTGGAGGGCGCACGCTACGGCGGCAGCGTGCTCCGCGCCGGATCCGTGCGCGGGGACTCCGCCCGGTACCGCGGCGAGGCCCGCCGGGACTTCCTGCTCACCGCCCGCTTCGGCACCGGCGACGACTCCCTGGTGCTGGTCGCGGTGGCCGGCGGGGACCGCGCCGCGGAGGGCGCCCGCGAGGCCGCCGCCGAACTGTGCCGCTGGGTCGGCGCCGCCGTCGGACGCAGCCAGGGCCGGCTCGGCGACGACCTCCGGGCCGGCCGCCGGGACGCCCTGCGCTCCGGGCTCCAGCGGCTCACCGACCGCGGTTACGGCCGGCTGCGCGCCCGCGCCGCCGAGCTCGGCATCGAGGAGCCCGAGTACACGGCCGGACTGCGCTGCCTGCTGCTGCCCATCGACCCCGAGTGCCATATCCGGGTGAGCTTCGGCACCGGCCCGGGCGGGCTGTTCCGGCTCCGCGCGGGCGACTGGCAGGACCTCGAAGCCGGCGCCCCCGCGGCGGAGGACGGCTCCGGCACCGGATTCCGCTTCCGAGCCAGCCTGGCCAGGCCGGGGGACACCCTGCTGCTCTGCACCGCCGGCCTGGCCGAGCCGATGCGCGAGGAGGCCCTGCTGTCCGCCGAGCTCGCAGCCCGCTGGGCCGGAGCCGAGCCGCCCGGCCTCGCCGCCTTCCTCGCCGACACCCAGCTCCGGCTCAAGGGATACGCCGACGACCGCACGGCCGCCGCGCTCTGGGAGGCGTAACCGAACGGATCATGGGTTGATGGGAGGCGGGCAGCGAGCCACCGCGACGCGGCGGAGCAGTTCGTCGACATCCTGGTGCGCGCCCGCGTACGCCGGACGGACGACATGCATGTTCGCGCGGGAGCGCCCCGCGGCGCGTGGCTGCGGGGCGCCTTGCGGGGTTCAGTCGACCATCTGCCCGTCGCCCGTACCGCCCTTGCAGGTGTTGGTCGCCCAGTCGACCGTTCCGCCGCCCTGCTCGCACTCACCCGGGGTGAGGGCTCCGGTGACGACACCGGTGGCGGTGGCGGTGGCGGCGGTCGCGGTGGCGGCGCCTGTGAGGCCGAGTCCGGCGAGGGCTGCCGTGGCCATGACGGCGGCGAGAATTCGTCGTATGCGCATGTGGTTTCCCTTTCACGGATTGCCTCGGTTGGGGCACTCATCAGCTTGATCTTCACCCGTGTGGGTGGCGCGCTGGATTACTCCATTCGGGTGACGTCTGTCGAGAGTGGGTCACCGGTGCCGCAACCCGCCGGAGAGGCCCTGAGGGCCGTGCTCGCAGTACGACAATCCGTACGACGTGGGCATGAGCGGCCTGCTCGGCTACGGCGCCGCCTACGAAGCCACCCACGAGTGCGACCTGCTGATCCTGCTCGGCACCGACTTCCCCTACAACGCCTTCCTCGTCTGGGGGACGTACGGGAGACGCTGCGCGCCCTGAACGCCGTCTGGTGGACGTGGTCACCGACCCCGACGCCCTGTCGATTCCGCCGAAGATCAGCGCCGAAATGGTGACCGGATTCGCACTGTCGGCCAGCAAGATCGTGCTGGACGGCGGAGTGGGCCGCATGCCCCAGATGGCCGGACGTCGCTGTCGAGATGAGAAACCACCACCCGGAGGCCGCTCGTATCTGATGCCGGCTACCACTACGACGAGGCGTTTGCGGCCGACCTCCGGGCGTCGATCGAGCGCGGCGACGACCGCGGGACCCTGGGCGGCGAGGGCGATTGGCTTTGCGGCCTTGCCGACGCTGCCGCGTTCTTCGCTGACGCCCTGAGCCCCGCAGAGGCCCCGGAGTACGGGCCCATTTAGTGCTCCGCCGTCGATTCGTCATCGGCGCGCGGAGGGGCGGCAGAGCTGCGTGGCCGGTGAGGTCGGCTCCACACAGCTCTGTCCGCTCCTGTACGGCGCCCCCATGGCGCGCAACACTCAACCACGCCCGCCCCGCGGGGCGGGCTCGCACAACGAGGAGACCGTCATGACCGACAACGGCAAGCACGGCGGACCGCCGGAAGACAAGCCGTGGACTCCTCCGCCCGCTCCGCCGAACCCCGACGGCAGCCGGCCGAGCAAGTCGACGCCGTGAACCGGGACATCTGTACTGACGCCCTACTGGCGGGAGCCTTACTGCGCCCGCCTTGGGTGCACCAGGCGTTCCGCAAGGTCAACCGGGAGGACTTCGTCCCTGACACCGTGTGGCTGCCGGCCAAGGACCCAGAAGGCAACTGGGAGTTCGTGGACCGTGCCGCCGACGCCGAGAAATGGCGCCAGGCAGTCTGGAATCCCTATCAGTCGGTCGTCACGCAGCTGGACGACGGAGCCGTCCCCAGGAGCGGACCTTCGGCCGGGGACTTCACCTCGTCGGTGTCTGCGCTGGACATCGTCATGCGCAAGCTGGGACATCTGGACCTCCAGGAGGGACACCGGGTCCTGGAGATCGGATACGCGTCCGGCTATCACACAGCACTGCTGTGTGAGCGGGTGACCTCGTCGAACGTAACGGCGGTGGAGGTTGACGAATCGCTTGCAGCATGGGGCGAGAGCCACCTCAAACAGGCCGGATACAGTCCTCACCTGATCTGCGGCGACGGCCTACAAGGCGCCCCCTCCCGGGCCCCGTTCGACAGGATCATCAACACGGCGTCGCTGCGCCGCGTGCCGGTCGAATGGGTTGAGCAAGCAGCGCCCGGAGCTGTTGTCCTCACCCCGTTCGGAACCGCTTACAACAACACGGGGCTGCTGAGGCTCGCCGTCGACAGCGGATCGGTGGCAGAGGGCTACTTCGTGGGGCAGGCCTCATACATGTGGATCCGCGGTGAGCGGCCCGCGGTGGATCTCCAGGTGCCGCAGGAATCGACCGCGAGACGGTCGCCGGTCGCCCCTGAGGCAGTTCTGGAGGTTGATGACGCGCACGCCTTCGCGATCGGCCTCCAGGTCCCTGATGTCTCGTACTCATTTCGGGGCGAGGGACAGGAACGACGGGTTCAGTTCGTCGACGAGGCCGGCACGTCTGCCACGATCGTCCGTTACGCCGACTGGTGGAAGCGGGACGCAGTCCGCTCGTGGGGGCCGCGCGATCTCTGGGCGGAGGTGACAGCGGCGTACACCTGGTACGAGGAGCAGGGGCGCCCGCACATCACCCGCTTCGGCGTGACGGTCGACCGCAACGGCCAGCGGGTATGGCTGGACAACCCAGGCAACCCGGTCGGCTGGAGCGCCTCTCCTTGATGCCGGCAGTGTGGCGAACTACGGCGGTCAGGCGCCCGCAACCAGCGTGCCGAGAGCCGTGCGCTGGTGGGTGACCGAGCGGCCTGTGCGGGTTGTCGTCGCCATGCCTGCCGATCTGAGCGCCGCCGCGTGGGACGAGGCCGTCGCGTTGGTGACGTGGAGGGCGCGGGCCAGGGATGTCGTGGTGTGGGGCTCGGCGAGGAGGCGCAGGGCGTCGAGCCGGGTGCGGCCCAGGACGGTGGCCAGAGCCTCGGCGGGGCCGACCGGGCGCCCCGCGGTGGGCGGGAGCCCGGGACCGGCTGGGTATGTCAGGACTGCGGGATGGCCCTGGGTGTCCTGAAGAAGTGGGCCCGCCGGGTGGTGGAAGGTGGGCAGCAGAACCAGGCCGCGCCCGTCGAGCCAGACGTCGTGGGAGTGGCCCGGCGCTGCGCCGGGCCATTCCCACACGCCCTCGTGGAGTCGGCTGCCCGGGGCCAGGCCGGTCAGCGTGGCGGCCACGCCGTGCTCGGCGACCGTCAGGGCGTAGCGGGTGAACTCCGCGCGGTGCAGATCCTGTACGACGGACCAGACCGGGGCGAGGACCGTCTCATACGCGGCCTGCTGGGCGCGGCGCAGGGTGCACCAGGCCGTCTCGTCGCCCGCGTGCAGGCCGCGGATCCAGCGAGGGGCGGGCACTGCCCCGTAGACCCGCTCCAGCTCGGAGCGGACCAGACCGGGGCTGGTGGCGCGGATCTGTTCGAAGCCGTCGGCCATGGTGTCGCCGAGTACGTCGAGGAAGGAGGGCGGGCGGCCCGCCGGCACCAGGTCGGCGAGCGGGTCGGCGGCGGCCGGAAGGGATCGCAGGACACGGCCGCGCCACGGCGTGAACAGCGGCCCGCCACGTTGGGCCACGACTGTCGTCAAGGCTGCGTGCAGCTCCTGGAGCGGCGCCGGGCGGGGTGCGAAGCGGATCCGGGCGAAGTCCTCTGCGGTGAAGTGGATCCGCAGCACTCTCACAGCTCCTCGTCCTGGGCCAGCCTTTCGGCCAGGGCCTGAGCCTTCGCATCGCGACGGCCCCCACCCCAAAGATGTTCATATGACTTCGACTTCTCGACGCACTCTTCTGAAAGGCACCCTATTCGGGAGCGCCGCCGCCCTGCTGCCCACGGCCGCGTCCGCGTCCGGCTCCGCGTCCGCGTCCGGCTCCGCGTCCGCGTCCGCCTCCGGTGGCCGCCCGATCCTCCGGCTGCCCGCGCCCGCCGGCCCGTACCCCGTGGGCATGCAGACGGTCCATCTGACGGACCCTGGCCGTACCGACCCGTGGGTGGGTGGCGTGCGGGAGTTGATGCTGACCGTCCTGTACCCGGCCCGATCGGTACGCGGCTTCTCCCGCGCCCCGCAGCTCACCCCGGACGAGGCCGAGGTGTTCGCCGAGTACGCGCCGCACGTTCATCCGGGACTGCCGGAGCCGGGAGCGGTGGACTGGGGCGAGGTCCTCACCCACGGGTACGTGGGCGCGCCGCCGCTGCCCGGGCGGCGGCCGGTGCTGGTGTACTCACCCGGCGGCGGTGACTCCCGTACGCTCGGCACAACCCTCGCCGAGGACCTGGCGAGCCATGGCCGAGTGGTCGTCCTCCTCGACCACCCCGGTGACGCTTCTCAGGTGGAACTGCCGACCGGGATGCGAACGTCCGTCCTGATCGGACCGCCGGATCCAGCGACCTTCCGCACCATGGTGGACACTCGGATCGCGGACCTCCGCCTGGTCCTGGACCGGCTCGCCGACCTGCCGCTCGCCCCGGTCATGGACCCCTGCCGGATCGGGTTGTACGGGCACTCCGCAGGCGGCACGGCGGCGGTGTACGCGGCCCGCCGCGACCGCCGGGTCGGCGCGGTGGCAAACCTGGAGGGCTATCTCGACCTGTACCCGACGCCGCTCGGCTTCGACCGGCCGCTGCTGCTGTTGCGCACCGACGGATTCGAGGGCGCCGCCCGTATCGAGTCCTCCTGGGCGAGCCTTCCCGGCCGCCGCGTGCTGCTTGCCGACGCGAACCACTGGGCGTTCACCGACTACGGCTCGCTCGTCGCACGGCTCCAGACCGCCGGTCTCGTGACAGCGGCAGCACGTGCCGCGCTCATCGGCACCGGCGACCCGGTTGTGACACTCGCTGAGATACGGACCCGGGTGGGGGCCTTCTTCGCCCGCCATCTGTTGTAGCGGGACCATGGGGAGGCGGCCAGTGGCTGGCCTCGGCCCGGTACCGGGAGGCCCAGACCGGATCGGTCACCGCGTGCGGCGCTAGGTGTATTGCCTCGTTAGGTTGGGGACGCGGCTTGCGGGTGGTTTGCCTGCGAGTGCGGTGTGTCCGCGGTGGTGATTGTAGGAGTGGAGCCAGCCGGGGAACGCTTCGCGGTGTTCGATGTCTGACCGGTAGGGGCGGGCGTAGGCCCATTCGTCGAGCAGGGTGCGGTTGAAGCGTTCCCCCTTGCCGTTGGTCTGGGGCCGGTAGGGCCGGGTTCGTTTGTGGGTGATCCCGGCCGCCGCCAGGCTGTCGCGCCAGTCGCGTGAGCGGTAGCAGGAGCCGTTGTCGGTCAGAACCCGTTCGACGGTGATCCCAGCGCCGGTGAAGAAGGCGTGGGCCCGTTGCCAGAAGGCGGTGGCGGTCTCCTTCTTCTCGTCCGCGTGGATCTCGCTGTAGGCGAGGCGGGAGTGGTCGTCGACGGCGGTGTGCAGGTAGCTGTAGCCGGCGTTCCTGCGGGTCTTGCGGCCCGCTTGCCGGCCCAGGACCTTGTGTCCGCCGCCGTCGGGGATGTTGCCGAGCTTCTTGATGTCGACGTGCACGAGCGGACCAGGCCGAGCAGGTGGGCGATACGGGCCGGTCCCCAGCGGCGCAGGAGGCGGACCTTGATGATCCGGCGTTCGGTCCGGGTCGGTGTCCGGCGCGGCGTGTGATGGGGACGGCTGGAGCGGTCACCCATGCCCGCTTCGCCCAGGGCGCGGTAGCGGTCGGCCCATCGCTGGGCGGTGGTCGGTGAGACCTGGAAGCGTTCGGCGGCCCGGCGCAGGGGCCAGCCATCCTTGACCACACAGAGGGCCAGACGTAGTCGGGCCGGTCTCGGTCAGGGGTGCATTACGGTGGGGCACGAGGGCTTTTCGGTCAGGTGTAGACGTCGTAATCCACACCGAACCGGAAGGCCCTCACCTGTTCAAGGGGTGTGACCCAGATACGGCACAAACCCGCCAGAACTTGATCTTGGGTTGAGCCGGTGGTCTACCACGTCATGCGTTGGGCTGTCGTGGCTACGGCCCTCTGCCTCGCGGCATGATCTCGGGCGGCACGATGCGGCTCGGGTGCCTGGAACGTCGTTGGCTGCCGGAACTTGCGGGGCGTGGGGATGACTTCGATCGGGCGGACTGCGTATCCGCGGTTCAAGCGGCTGGTCAGTGCGCATGAGCTGCATCTGTTCTTCGCGCCGACGCGGGAGGAGGCGGCGTGTGCGGAGCGGATGGACGCGGATGGAGATCAGCTGGCCCTGCTGCTGGCGTTGAAGTCGTACCAGCGGATGGGCCGGTTCCCGAGGCCGGAGGAGTATCCGGAGGCGGTGGTCGATTTCGTGCGCCGCGCGGTGGAGCTGCCGGAGGCTACGCCGGTTATGGGGGGGTGGCCGTACGGCGGTGAGGAAGCGGCGGGTGGTGCATTCGTCGACCCTTGACGGCCTCGGTCTCCTGTCCCAGACCCGGGTGCAAAGCAGGCGTCTCAGCTCTCGGCGGGGGCGGCGGGCTGGTCTGCTTGCCGGGAATCGGATCGCCATCAACGGGGTTGGTGGGGGATGAGCCGTTAATTGGAGGGTCATGCGAGCGATTCAGGTGTACGAAGTGGGCGGTCCCGAGGTGCTGCAGGAGGCCGAGGTGGACCAGCCGCGGCCGGGTCCGGGCGAGGCGGTCGTGGAGGTCGCTGCATCCGGGGTCAACTTCCTCGACGTCTACCACCGCGAAGGCCGGTACAGCCTCCCGCTGCCCTTCACCCCGGGCGCTGAGGGCGCCGGCACGGTCGTCGAAGTTGGACCCGGCGTCGCTGACGTCGCAGTCGGGGACCGGGTCGGTTGGGTGGAGATTCCCGGCACGTATGCCGAGCGGGCCGTCGTGGACTCCTCCCGGTTGGTGCCGCTGCCCGACGATATCGGCTTCGAGACAGCCGCCGCCGTGCTCCTCCAAGGCATGACCGCGCACTATCTCGTCAAGGACGCCTACCCGGTTCAGGGGGGCGACACGGTGCTCGTGCATGCGGCTGCTGGTGGCATGGGGCTGCTTTTGACCCAGCTCATCACCCATCTCGGCGGCAGGGTGATCGGCACGACGTCGACCACGGCGAAGGCCGAGCTGGCGAAGCGTGCCGGGGCCGCTGAGGTGATCCTTTCCTCCGCAGTCGACGATCTCGCAGCCGAGGTGAGGCGGCTCAACGGCGGTCAGGGACTGCCGGTTGTCTTCGACGGCGTCGGCGCGCACACCTTCGATGCGAGCCTCGCCAGCCTGCGAACCCGCGGCCATCTCGTGCTCTTCGGCGCGGCAAGTGGTGCCGTGCCGCCGTTTGATCCGATTCGGCTCGCCCACGGCGGTTCGCTGACCCTGATCCGGCCCAGCCTCGGGGACTTCATCGCCGATCGGTCCGAACTGCTCCGACGGGCCGCCGATGTGTTCGAGTGGGTGCGCTCCAAGGCGCTTGAGGTCACCGTAACGGGCCGCTACGCATTGTCCGAGGCCGCCCAGGCCCACAGCGATCTGGAGGCTCGGCGTACCACCGGCAAGCTGCTCGTCGTACCCGATGCGGCCGCTATTGGACGCCGCGAGGAGACGAAGAGCTGATCGCGGGTGACGAGGTCGGGGATCTTGGAGACTGAGATGTCGAGGGCATGGCCGATCGTCATCGCCAAGATCCCCGACACTGTCAGGCACTCAGCAGGCCAAGATCAAGTTCTGGCGGGTTTCTGGCGTATCTGGGTCACACCCCTTCAAGATCCCTCAGCCGAGACCTGGCTCACCCGTCCACAACCTCCCGGGACAGAACAGCTAGGGGCGTGTATCGGAAGTGGATCTCATCAGGTGTCGAGTGGAAGTTCCAACAGTTCCTCTGGAAGCTGGAAGCCGAGGCGCTGATAGAGCGGGGTGCTGCGCTCTGACGGCCAGACGATCAAGCCCTCAAGGCCAGCACCGCGTGAACGCTGCTTCAGCGACTCAAGGAGCGCCGAGCCGACTCCCTTGTTCCGTTGTGACGGTAGGACGAAGAAGTTCGTGACATAGCCGACCGGGTTGTTGTCCTCGTAGGGCTCCGGCATCCGCTCCACCAGGCAGAGGAAGACGTGACCGCAGATTTGGCCCTCGGTCTCTGCGACCCAGGCCAACCAGCGGCCACCGCTGAGCCGGTCGCGGATCCAGTGCTCGGCCTCTTCCAGGTGCCGAGCAGGAGCTGGCGGTTGCCCTTCGTAGTCCTCCTGCTTAAACGTCCAACGCAGTTCGGTCAAGGTCCGGGCATCGGTGAGCCGAGCCGGGCGCACGACTAAATCTGTGGTCATGGAGGCGAGCTTCGCTCCTGCAGCAGGGTGAGGCAAACTCATTTCCGCGCAGGTCACAGCCGTTCGTCGATGGCCGCAACGAGAACGGTCGCCTCGTAACGGACCGCGAGTTTGTCGTACCGCGTGGCCACTGCACGGATTCTCTTGAGGCGGTTGATGCCGCACTCGACCGCGTGGCGCTCCTTGTAGTCCACAGGGTCGAACTTCGGCGGACTGCCACCGTGTGAGCCGCGCTTCTTACGGTTGCGGATCTGGTCCGCCTTGTCTGGGATCGTGCACCGGATGCCACGCCGACGCGGATAGGCGCGGTTCTTGCGGGAGGCGTACGCCTTGTCGGCCCGCACCCGCCGGGGACGAACGCGCGGTCTGCGCGACCCCAGCTGCGCGACCCAGATGTGCCCCAGGACGACCTCGAACTGCGGGGAGTCGCCGCGCTGCCCGGCCGTAATCACGAACGACATGGGCTTCTGTCCCTGCTCGACAGCCAGATGCAGCTTGGTCGTCAGGCCGCCGCGCGAGCGTCCGAGCCCGTGATCAGCCGGCTCGCTGCATCGGCCTGGGCCTGCAGCTCGGCGAGGATGCACTGCCAGGTGCCATTGCGCTGCCAGCGGCGGAACAGGTCGTACACCCGACCCCAGGGCCCGTACCATTCCGGCACGTCCCGCCACGGCGCCCCGGTACGTCTTCGCCACCGTATGCCGTCGATCAGTTGCCGCCGGGTCCACACGGGCGGCCGTCCCGGTTTCTTGCCGGTCGGCAACAACGGCTCAAGCCGGGCCCATTGCGCATCCGTTGGGTCTCCACGCCACACGAAGTGGATCTTCGCATGTGGAGATCCACTTCCGATTCACGCCCTAGGAGGCCCCGTCTCCCTGGACGTTGGCGATCATCGTGCGCAGCACCTTGAGCGCGGCTACGTATTCCTCGTCACTGATGCCCCTGTGGACCTCCGCGCGCAGCTCCGTGACCAGCCCGCGCAGCCGGAGCCTGACGGCCTCGCCGGCATCGGTGAGGTGCAGGTTCTGCCCGGCGTCGGTCCGTAGCCAGCCGCGGTGGAGCAACTGGTCGATGACCCGAGGGATCTCGCGCGGCCCGCCCGCGAGGGGGGTCAGCTGGGCGATCACCTCTTCACGACTCGGCGCTGTGGGCCCGCCGGTTACTCGGTTGAGTACCCAGTACTGCGGCTGGGTGACATCGATCCTGGCCATGGCGTCACGCAGATGCCGGGTCACGGCCTCATGGGCGAGGCCGCTCCAATAGCCGATGGGCTGGCTGGCCAGCATGTCCTCTGTGGCGGCCGGATCAGCCGGCGCCTGGTCGGTGATGCTGCCGCTCAACGGTTTCATGATCACGACGCTACATCCCCGTCGTGAGTGCGTCCTTGTCGGCACCGGGGTGGAGTTCTGAACCGAAACGCAGGGCAGCGCCCTCAGGTCGAACTTCGCTGTGGCGGGCTGCACTTGACCGTTCAGCGCACCCCAGGATGGGTCGTCGCGCTCATCGCCGCGGCAGCCGGATCCGCCGCAACGTGGTGGACAACCCGCTAGGGCCTGGTTGTGAAAGTGCTGGTCACAGCCACTCGTTGAGGACTGCGACCAGCATGGTCGCCTCGTAGCCTGCGTTGCCAGTGGCCGACAGTAGGATGATCGAATCAGCTGGAGGGTGTGTTGTTCGGTCGCAAGGGCCGGCTGACCTGATGGCCGAACAGGCCATGCAGTGCCAGGAGTTCGCAAGTACCGGCCTCGAACAGCGGCGCCCTCCGCTGAGAGTCTGGGACTGGATGTTCCCCCAGACGACCCGGACCCGACGAATCGCCCCAAGGAGACCCCATGCGCCTGACCAAGACCCTCGCCGCCGGAGCCGTCGCGCTGAGCGCGCTCGTGACGCTGACCGGCTGCGGGGACGACGGCGGGGCTGGCGCCGAGGGTCCGATGGGCGGCCTGCCGGTGGCGAAGACCATGGCCGATGTCCAGAAGGCCGTCATGGAGCGCGGAGAGGACTGCAGCCCGCTCGAGCAGAGCCGCGAGGGGAAGACCTACATGGTGGACGAGGCCAAGGACCCCGCCTGGGGCATCAAGGAGCGTGCCGTCTGCTTCGACAGCAGCGGCAATTCCGTCACTGTGCTGCTTCTCGAGGACATGACCAAGTTCCAGGAATCCTTGGCCAAGGGCAGTGGTCGCTTCACGGTCGGCCAGAACTTCGCTCTCGCCGGCACGGGCGAATCCTTCGGCCAGACCCTGAACCGGAACGGTCTGAGCATGCTGTCATGCGACCCGGACGACCGCGCGAACGTGCCCAGCGGCTACGAGATCCAGGAGGGCAAGGTCAAGGGCTGCTTTACCACGACCTACGACGCGTAGCCGCTCCCAGCCCCGGAACCCCGGCCCCTGGAAGGCCGGCCGGGGTACCCGGCTTCGCACCGCAGGCCGCGGCATGGCCGATGGGCCTCGGGCGAGCGTCAGAGCGGCTTGATACGGGCCTTGAGCAGGCAGAACTCATTGCCCTCGGGGTCGGCCAGGACATGCCACTGCTCGTCCCCGGTCTGGCCGATGTCGGCCCGGCGGGCGCCGAGCTCCAGGAGGCGTTCGAGCTCGGCGTCCTGGTCGCGGTCGGTGGGGTTGACGTCGATGTGCAGCCGGGACTTCCCCGGCTCCGGCTCGTCCCGGCGGGCGAAGAAGATCGTGGGCTGCGGACCGCCGAACCCTTCCGGCGTCCCGATCTCCACGCAGCCCTCCTCGCGGTCGACCACGACGTAGCCAAGGACCTCGCACCAGAACTGCGCCAACAGTTCGGGGTCGCGGCAACCGAGCACAAGCTCACCGATACGACATGCCATAAAGAAACCTGCTCTCAGTCGGCGGGCCGCCGGGCCAGGCGCGAGCTCATGGGCTCCCGGCAGCGAAAACAACTCCGCGACCGTACCGGGCAAGGCAGGCATGGGAAAGATCTTTTCCGTGCCGAGGGTGCGGCAACCTGTACGACGCGGGGTGGGGGGCGGCGCTTCGGCGTGGCTAATCGATGGCTCCGGGGTGTCCTCGTCTGCTTGGATGCGGCCATGCCCACTGATCTCCCGGCCGGCTACGACATATGCACTGACCCGGCTCGTCTCGACCGTGCAGTCATCCACCAGTGGCTGTCCGAGGATTCTTACTGGGCCCTGGGCCGGTCCCGGGAGAAGCAGGACGAGGCCATGGCCAACTCGCTGAACTTCGGGGTCTATGACAGTGCTACCGGTGTTCAGCTCGGTTACGCCCGTGTGGTCACGGACCAGGCCACCTTCGCGTGGCTGTGCGACGTCTACATCGCTCGTGGCAGCCGGGGGAAGGGCCTGGGGCATGCCCTGGTTGCTGCCGTCTGCGAGCATCTCGAGCCCTACGGACTGCGCCGCGTGCTGCTGGCCACCGCGGACGCACACACGCTCTACGCCACGGCGGGCTTCGCCTCCCTCGAGAAGCCGGAGAAGTGGATGACGCTCGGCGCACAGTAAGGGCCACGGCAGGCCGCCGGTGATGCGGTGCCTTCGAATCGCCATCCGCTTCCCCCGCCTGGCCTGATTCGTCAAGTGGTGTCGATGTCAGGTGACGGGGGTTTCTCGATGCTGATGGAGATTTCCTCACCCTGGTGCAGTACGACCTGCCCGTCAAAGTGGTTCTGTTCAACAACTCCTCGCTCGGTATGGGCGAGCTGGAGATGCCGGTTTCCGGCCTTTTTTCGTACGGAACGCTGCGATCGCCCGGGCGGCGGGTGCCTGCGGGTCTGCTCTGGTGGACGTGGTGACCGACCCCGACGCCCTGTCGATTCCGCCGAGGATCAGCGCCGAAAGGGTGACCGGATTTGCATGATCGGCCAGCAAGATCGTGCTGGACGGCGGGGCGGGCCGGATGCTCCGGATGGCTTGATCCGGCCTGCGCAACATGTCGCGTCCGTAACTCCGTTACAGGCGGAGAGGAGTGCGTTTCCCTCCGGCGGGCATGCATCCCGTAGGCCTGTTCGAAGGCGGAATTCATACGGGGAGGTACGTCGCCGTGCGGGTGGGGGCGAAGACCGAGATGACTCGGACGGTGCGCCGGGCGGATCTGAAGGCGGTGGGCGAAGTCCGCAGGGATCTGCGGGAGATGCTGCGGCACCGGTGCCGGACGGACACCGCGGAGGTGGCGGAGCTGCTGGCCACCGAACTGGTGACCAATGCACTGGTCCACACGGACCAGGGCGCCGATGTGAGCCTCCGGCTCGCCGACTCCCGGTTACGGGTGGAGGTGCGGGACGGGACCGCACGGCGGCCCCGGCCGTACGTACCGATCGCCGACGACGGTACGCACGGCCGGGGGCTGATGCTGGTGCAGGCGTTGGCCGACGCCTGGGGGGTGGACCCGGCCGACGGGGGCAAGGTGGTGTGGTTCGAACTGGACGGCGGCGGCCCGGACTGAGGGCCGGATTGAGGTCCGGACGGAGGTCTGGACAGAGTTCCGGACCGGGGCTGCTCGTCAGCCGAACTGCTGCTCCAGGTCCTTGAGTTTGCGCTCCAGCGAGTCGAGTCGGGGAAGGGCCTGGGTGTCGTCCTCGGCGGTGAGGTCCACGGTCCGGGCCTCACCCGTCTCGGTTCCGTGAACGGCCTGCAGGGAGGGCCGGCGGAGTGCGGGCAGTTGTCCCGGTTCCGCTATGGCGGGCTCCGCGCCGACCGGCGCGGAGCCTGAACCCGGAGCGAGACCGGGCGCCTCGACCTGACGGCCGCGGGCCCGGGGCAGACCGAAGGCCCGGTGCTGCCGGCCGAGCGCCCTGATGTGCGCGCGTTCCCGGCGCTGGTGCTCGCGCCGGCGCAGCCGCTCCTGCTCCTTCTCCCGCTTGTCCTCCCGCACATCGTCCACTGCCTCGTCGAGGGTGCGCACACCCTCCAGCAGCATCAGCGACCAGGCGCCGAAGGTCTCCCGGGGCGCCCGGAGCCAGCGGACGATCCGGATCTGCGGCAGCGGGCGGGGTACCAGGCCCTGCTCGCGGAGTGCCGCCCGGCGGGTCTGCTTGAGCGCGCGGTCGAACAGGACGGCCGCGGAGAGCGACATTCCGGCGAAGAACTGCGGCGCCCCGTCGTGGCCGAGGCCCCGGGGGGCATGCACCCAGTTGAACCAGGCCGCCGCGCCGGCGAACAGCCAGACCAGCAGCCGGGAACCGAGGGCCGCGTCACCGTGGCTGGCCTCGCGGACGGCGAGCACCGAACAGAACATGGCGGCGCCGTCGAGGCCGAAGGGGACCAGGTATTCCCAGCCTCCGGTGAGGTTGAGGTTCTGCCGGCCGAAGCCGACCAGTCCGTGGAAGGAGAGCGCGGCGGCCACCGCCGCGCAGCAGAAGAGCAGAACGTACGAGGCGGTGCCGTAGATGGCCTCCTTGCGGCGCCGGCGCTCCTCGCTGCGTTCCCAGCTGTCTTCCGCCGCGGCCTTCTCGCTGTCGCGCCTGCCCCGGGCCAGCACCGCCACTGCCGCAAGTACGCCCAGGATCAGCAGGCTGCCGGGAAGCAGCCAGTCCAGCGATATGTCGGTCAGTGTCATCCGGTGTCCCTTGCCTGAAGACTCGCGTCGCGTGAGCGGCTTTCCGGCGGCCATAGTGGCGGAACCGGTCCGGCCCGCACGCGGGTTTTGGGGCAAGAGGACTCTGACGGGGTGTGGGTCCCTCCGGATAGGGTGTTGTGTCTCGAACTGCGGTGCTATCAATGGCAGTTGCGTTCGATTACGACCACTCGTCAGAGGTGGTTAGACGGCGTGTGGACGGTGTGCGTGTTGTGCGGTCGGCTGTCAGGCCGCCGTCAGGCCGTCAGGCGGTTGACCCGCTCGGAATCGCAGGTGCGCGGGCAGGTGGCGCAGGGGTCGGTGGGGCGGATGGTGTAGAAGAGGCAGCAGCTGATCCGGTCGCGGGTGGCGAGCGGCCGGCCGTCCGGGCCGGTGAGGGTCCGGAATCCGCTGCCGCCCGTGTACGGGGCGGTCGCACCCGGCAGCAGCAGCTCGAGCTCGGCCGTGGCGCGGCCTTCCTCGCCGAACAGTTCGCCGAGGTACCAGAGGCCCTCGGTGACATCGTCCGTCACCATGCCCCACAGGGCCCGACGGCCGCGCCGCATCCGAGAGGAGAAACCTTTCAGCACCGGTTCGAGGTGCTCGGCCACCGCAGCCCGCACCTCCGCCCGGAGCGCCTCCTCGTCGGGCGCGACCCTGGCCCCCGGGAGGGCCGCTGCCGGATCGTCCGGCAGGCAGGTGAAACCTTCCGTCCGGACGGCCATCCGGCCCAGCTCCCGGTGGAAGGAGACCCGGTCGGCCGGCAGCCGCGGGACCCGCCGGTGCAGGAACCAGGGCACCGTGAACAGCAGGCAGGCCGGCCAGGCGTACCGGTGCAGGCCGAATCCGGCCACCACATCCGGCCGGCCCGGCGCCCCGTAGTCCCGCAGGACCTGGGCCTTGTCCCAGTCGAGGAAGGCGTCCAGAGCCGCCCCGCCCGCGGCGAGCTCGTCCGCGCCGACCCACCCCACACCGCGAGGGGCCGGTTCGTGCGCGTCGAGCTCGGTCACCCGGAGCCCGGGATACGCCTCGGCCAGGCGCGCGTACGCGTCCGCCACCGGAGAGCCGGGCGGGGCGGTCGTGACGGGGAGCGCTGCCGGGACGGTCATGGTCATGCAGGACCGGTCATACGGGACCACCGAATCACACGATCGTTAACAGGTAAGCCTTACCTTATCTGACGCTCGGCCGATTTCACCCCGCCGGGTATCCGGCTGTCCGGTACCAGACTGTCCGGATCCCGTCGCCTATCCTCTGGGAAAGCACGAGATCAGCCAGGAGGACCGAGTGCACGACGCGGCCGAGGTCCGATTGCCCCGCCAGAAGGTCCTGCGCCACTCGGTGCGCGGACAGATCCTCGATGCGCTGCGGGCCGCGCTGGTGGACGGCGAGCTCGTACCCGGGGAGATCTACTCCGGGCCCGCCCTGGGGGAGCGCTTTGGGGTCTCGGCGACCCCGGTTCGCGAGGCGATGCAGCAGCTGGCCCTGGAAGGGGCCGTGGAATGCCTGCCGAACCGCGGCTTCCGCGTGGTCAGCCGTACGGCGCAGGAGCTGGCCGAACTGGCCGAGGTGCGGGCCTTGCTGGAGGTTCCGGTGATGCTGCGGCTGGCCCGCACGCTGCCGGCCGAGGCGTGGGAGGCCCTGCGTCCGGCGGCGGCGGCCACCGGCGAGGCGGCGGCCCTGGGTGACGTCCCCGCCTATGCGGAGGCGGACCGGGCCTTTCACCGGGCGGTGCTGGCGGCGGCCGGCAACCGGCAGCTGCTCCAGGTCGCGGACGACCTGCACCGGCGGGCGCAGTGGCCGCTGCCGGGAGCTCCGCGGGTGCGGCGGGCCGATCTGATCGCCGATGCGGCGGAGCACACGGCGCTGTTGGAGGCGCTGATCGCGGGCGACCTCGCCGTGGTCGAATCCCTGGTCCGCGAGCACTTCGCAGGCACCCAGTCCTGACCCCCTGTCGACTGCGGGTTTCGTGCGTTCCGGGGCGGATCGGACTCATGCCGCAATGTCCGACTTTGTAATCACATTGCTTGTCGTTTACCGTGTCCGAGGCGCCGGAAAAACCGCGCCTTGATGTGCGGGAGGTGATCAGCGTGCCTGGTGGAAGTAGTCCCAGGGCGTACACGCCGCCGATCCCGCTGGACGCGCTGCAGTAGCAGTCCGCGTTGCCCGCGTTCCTTTTTCTTCGCGCGCTCTTATTTACATCCGACGCCGTGCCGTGCCGCGTTGCACACATTTACCGCATGTTTACCGCCGAATCACGTCCGAGTGCGCCCAGGACGTGAATCGGCAGGAGGAAATTGCCATGACCAACACCATGCCGACGGACCGCGACAACACCCTCATGCCGGCCGAGACGGTGGGGCAGCACGCCCAGAAGGTGGAGCTGCTCCGCGAGATCAACACGGAGATCCGCGGGCTGAACAAGGAGATGGAAGACATCCGGGAGATCACCGAGGACCAGTTGAAGGTCACCGTGGAGACCCGGAAGGTGAGCGCCTGGACGGCGATCGCGGTGGTGCCCGGAGCTCTCGCATCGCTCTACGGCTCCAACTTCGAGCACATGCCCGAGCTCCAGTTCAAGTACGGCTGGCCGCTGTTCCTCATCGCGCTGGCATCCACCGCGGTGGCCACCTATGTCGCGGTCAAGCGCAAGGGCTGGCTGTAGGTCCGGCACCGAGCAAAGGAAGGACGATCCGCATGTCGGAAAACTCCATGCAGCCCAGCGTGGCCGGGCTGAGCGCGAAAGACCTCGACGCGTGCTCGAATGACGAACTGCACGCCTTTCTCCTGGGAGTTCGCCGGTACCGGGAGGAGCTGGTTCTGCTCCACCGGAAGTCGGTGGACCTTTACCAGGGGACGAAGGTGGCACGGCGGGTGAGTTCCTGGCTCGTGGTGTTCATGATTCCCACGCTGCTGGGCGGTATCTACGCCGCGAACTTCTACAAGTGGGAGGAGCAATTCGTGTGGGCCTGGCCGGCCTTCCTCGCCCTGGTGGCGGCTTCGGGCGTCGGCATGTTCACCCACCTCCGGCGCAGGGGCTGCCTGTAGCGTCGCGCCCGGCGCCGATGCCGCGGCCGGGCCCGGCACCCCCGCGGGGGGCCGGGGACCGGCCCCGGGGCGGAACACCC
>NZ_JBEOXT010000024.1:0-140844 GCF_040296685.1 Streptomyces sp. NPDC002054 | reverse complement strand
GACGCCCGGTGTACGCCGACAGGGCCGGATCGCGCACCCCCGACACCTCGATCGCCGACCAGTCCACCGGCACCCCGTGGCAGCCGTCCGCGCCCGGCACCCCCTTCCGGGGCTCCGCCCCGCACCCGCCTGGGGCCCGGACTCCGTCCGGCACCCCCTTTCGGGGCTCCGCCCCGCGCCCACCCGGGGGCCTGGGCTCTGCCCGGGGCTGCGCCCGCCTGGGGCCCACTCGCATGGGTGCATGGGGTTCGGTTGGGGCTGGGGCCCGGGGCGTATGGGGGGCCGGGGGCAGGGTGGTGGGGGCAAACGGGGGACGGGGAGTGAGCTACGGCACACCTGCCGTATGGTTTAGGCGATCCCGGTGGTCGCGGTGATCAACCGGTTCGGCAGGGCAGTGTGCACGGAATGGACAGGAGGCGGCCCTTGACCGTCGACGACACTGGTTCCGGCGCGCCCGCCTCGAACGGCCCCGCCACCCCGGTCAGACGGGACCAGCACACCCCGCTGCACGAGGTGGACCACACCGCGCAGCCCACGGCGGACCCTCTCGCCATCCGGCTGGAGCAGCTGATCCTGGGTGCGGAGCGCCGGTACACGCCGTTTCAGGCCGCGCGCAGCGCCGGGGTGTCCATGGAGCTCGCCTCGCGGTTCTGGCGTGCCATGGGCTTCGCCGACATCGGCCAGGCCAAGGCGCTGACCGAGGCCGACGTGCTGGCCCTGCGCCGGCTGGCCGGTCTGGTCGAGGCCGGGCTGCTCAGCGAGCCGATGGCGGTGCAGGTCGCCCGGTCCACAGGGCAGACCACCGCCCGGCTGGCCGAATGGCAGATCGATTCCTTCCTGGAGGGGCTGACCGAGCCGCCCGAGCCCGGCATGACCCGTACCGAGGTCACGTATCCGCTGGTCGAGCTGCTGCTGCCGGAGCTCGAGGAGTTCCTCGTCTACGTGTGGCGGCGCCAGCTCGCCGCGGCCACCGGCCGCGTGGTGCAGGCCGCCGACGACGAGGAGATGGTGGACCGGCGGCTCGCGGTGGGCTTCGCGGACCTGGTCGGGTTCACCCGGTTGACCCGGCGTCTGGAGGAGGAGGAGCTCGGCGAGCTGGTCGAGGCCTTCGAGACGACCGCGGCGGACCTGGTGGCCGCCCACGGCGGCCGGCTGATCAAGACGCTCGGCGACGAGGTCCTGTACTGCGCCGACGAGCCCGGCACGGCCGCCGAGATCGCGCTGCGGTTGATCGAGACCATGGAGGCCGACGCGTCGATGCCCGAGCTCCGGGTCGGGATCGCCTTCGGCACGGTGACCACCCGGATGGGCGATGTGTTCGGGACCACCGTGAACCTGGCCAGCCGGCTCACCTCCATAGCCCCGAAGGACGCGGTGCTCGTGGACGGCGCGCTGGCGGAGGAGCTGAGCCGTACGGGCGATGCGCCGATCTCGGAGAAGGAGGCGGAGGCGCAGGGCCCGGAGGACCGGCCGTACCGGTTCGCCCTCCAGCCCATGTGGCAGCGGCCCGTGCGCGGTCTCGGTGTGGTGGAGCCCTGGTTGCTGACGCGGCGGGCCTCTAAGATCCCCGGGTGAGGCACGGTAACGCTCGTTAACCGGCTCTTCGGCCGGTCGGGAGGGATTCGCTCATGGGTCAGCTGGGTCAGCGTTTCGGGGAGTTTGTCGAGGTACGGCAGCACGGCGGCGACGCGCCCGGGGTGGTGGAGCTGGTCCTCGACCGGCCCAAGGCGATGAACGCGGTGTCGACCGAGATGGCCCGGTCGATCGGTGCGGCCTGCGCCGCGCTCGCGGCGGACCCGGAGGCCCGGGTGGTCGTCCTGACCTCCACGCACGAGCGGGCCTTCTGCGTGGGCGCCGACCTGAAGGAGCGCAACTCCCTCTCGGACGCGGAGCTGGTCCGGCAGCGGCCGACCACCCGCGGGGCGTACGGGGGCGTGCTGGAGCTGCCCATGCCGACGATCGCGGCGGTGCACGGGTTCGCCCTGGGCGGCGGCTTCGAGCTGGCGCTGGCCTGCGATGTCATCGTCGCGGACGAGACCGCGGTGGTCGGGCTGCCGGAGGTGTCGGTCGGGGTGATCCCGGGCGGCGGCGGTACGCAGCTGCTGCCGCGGCGGGTCGGGGCCGCGCGGGCGGCCGAGCTGATCTTCACGGCGCGGCGGGTGGAGGCCGCGGAGGCGGCCGGGCTGGGGCTGGTGGACGTACTGGTTCCGGCCGGGCAGGACCGTACGGAGGCCCTCGCCCTGGCCGCACGCATGGCCGCGAACTCCCCGGTGGGGCTGCGGGCGGCCAAGCGGGCGCTGCGGCTGGGGCACGGGATGGACCTGGCGGCCGGTCTGGAGATCGAGGACGCGGCGTGGCGGACGGTCGCCTTCTCCGGGGACCGGGCCGAGGGCGTGGCGGCGTTCAACGAGAAGCGGAAGCCGAACTGGCCCGGGCAGTAGCCCCCGGCGAACCCTGCTCGCCGTCACCGACCCGGACAAAAGTCCCTAATCTGGGGTGATGGGAGTTGACGGGCGGCTGCGAGCCGTGGTGAGCCTGGCCCAGGCCATGGCTGCGGCGCATACGCCGAGGGACAGCGTGCGGGCCGCCGCGCGGGGTGCGCGGACGGCCATGGACGGGTCGTTCGCCGCGATCTCCGCCTGGGAGCGCGAGCGGGGGCGGCTGCGGGTCCTGGTGAACGAGGGGGAGCGGCGGTCCGGCGAGGAGGAGTTCCCGGAGGACGAGTCCTATCCCGTACACGACTTCCCCGAGATCACCGAGTTCCTGCACGAGCGCTGGGCGGGCGGCGGCGGCCCGCACGCATGGGTGGAGAGCGCGGGCGGCGGCCGGCCGGGCCGGCGCGGGGAGGCGCTGCGCCGGCGCGGACGCGGGACCTGTGTGGTGGCGCCGGTGGTGCTGAGCGGGCGGGCCTGGGGGGAGCTGTACGTGGCCCGGGACGAAGGGCTGCCCGACTTCGACGAGGACGACGCGGAGTTCGCGACGGTGCTGGCCGCGGTGGTGGCGGCCGGGCTGGCGCAGAACGAGCGGCTGGAGGAGGCCCGGCGGCTGGCCTTTACCGATCCGCTGACCGGACTGGCCAACCGGCGGGCCGTCGACATGCGCCTGGACGAGGCGCTGGAGCAGCACCGGTCCCGGGGCGCGGTGGTCAGCCTGATGGTCTGCGACCTCAACGGCCTGAAGAAGGTCAACGACACGCTGGGGCATGCGACCGGGGACCGGCTGCTGGAGCGGTTCGGATCGGTGCTGAGCCTGTGCGGGGCGATGCTGCCCGGCGCACTGGTCGCGCGGCTGGGCGGGGACGAGTTCTGCGTGGTCTCGGTCGGGCCGTCCGCGGACGAGGTGGTGCGGGTGGCGGAGCTGGTGTGTGCGCGGGCCGGCGAGTTGGAGCTGGGGGAGGGGGTGGCCTGCGGGGTTGCCTCCACCGGCGATGAGATCGGGCTGGTGAAGTCCTCGCGGCGGTTGTTCCGGCTGGCGGATGCGGCGCAGTACAAGGCGAAGGCGGCGCGGTCGGCGGAGCCGGTGGTGGCCGGGCGGGACCATGCGGTGGTCCGGCTGGCGGACGAAACCCCGGCCGACACGGCGGAACGCCGGCGTTTCCGTGGGCGCGGTTGAGCCCGAGCCCTCAATTGCAGTCGAGGGTGAGTTCCTTGGTCGCGGCGATGGGCTCTGCGGCGCCGGGGTTGATGGTCACGAGGTTGACTATGACGACGACGGACTTGGTGTTGGGGGCCTGGGGCGGCACCGTGAGCGAACCGAGGACCGAGTGGATCTTCTCCTTCCCGGTGAACTCGACCGAACCCTGCTGGGCCACGATGTCCTTGCCCTGCCAGGTGAAGGTGACCTTGCCCGTTCCGGTCGCGGTGATCTCGCCGTCGAGCTCCACCTTGTTCGGTTGGCCGCAGTTCACCTTGGTCGGCTGGGGGGTGAAGACCTTCGTGATCTCGACCTTGGTGACCTGCACGTTCCCCTTGGTGCCCGGTCGCGGCGAAAGGCAGGTGATGCGCCGGTCCTTGAAGGTGACGCGGTAGGTGCCGTGGGCGACGTCCTCGCGGGTGAGTGCACCCTTGGCGTCCACCCTGGTGGTCACCTTCACGCGGGGGCCGTCGATCCGTACCGACTGTTTCGCCGGGAAGCCGAGCAGGCGGAGGTCGTATTCCGTCCCATCCTCGCCGAGCGGGACTTCGACCAGCCGGCAGGAAGGTGCGGCGGGTGCGGCGGGTGCCCGGTCGGCGGCGACGGCCGTCGGGGGCAGTGCCACCGCGGAGACCAGCACGGGTGCGAGCAGTGCACAGCGGCGGTTCCGGTTCATACGACTCACGCTAGACCCGCGGGCCTGCCCCGGCAGGCGGAGCGACCCCTAGTGACACGAAGCGATTCAGTCCGTACTGTGCTGAATATGGATATGCACACTGTCGTGGTGGGGACGTCCGGGACCACCGCCGAGGACGTCATCGCCGTGGCCCGCGGGAACGCGCGGGTCGAGCTGTCAGCCGAAGCCCTCGACGCGCTCGGGCGGGCCCGCGCGATCGTGGACGCGCTGGCCGCCAAGCCGGAGCCCGTGTACGGGGTGTCCACCGGGTTCGGCGCCCTCGCCACCCGGCACATCTCCCAGGACCTGCGGGCCCAGCTCCAGCGCAACATCGTCCGCTCGCACGCGGCCGGCATGGGCCCCCGCGTCGAGCGCGAGGTCGTCCGCGCGCTGATGTTCCTGCGTCTGAAGACCGTCGCCTCCGGCCACACCGGCGTACGCCCCGAGGTCGCCCAGACCATGGCCGATGTGCTCAACGCCGGGATCACCCCCGTCGTGCACGAGTACGGCTCGCTCGGCTGCTCCGGCGACCTCGCGCCGCTCTCGCACTGTGCGCTCGCCCTGATGGGCGAAGGCGACGCCGAGGGCCCCGACGGCACCCTCCGGCCGGCCGGCGAGCTGCTCGCCGAGGCCGGGATCGCCCCCGTGGAGCTCCGGGAGAAGGAGGGGCTGGCGCTGCTGAACGGCACCGACGGCATGCTCGGCATGCTGTGCATGGCCCTCGCCGACCTGCGCAAGCTCTACACCTCCGCCGACATCACCGCCGCGCTCTCCCTGGAGGCGCTGCTGGGCACCGACAAGGTGCTCGCCCCCGAGCTGCACGCCATCCGCCCGCACCCCGGCCAGGGCGACTCCGCGGCGAACATGGCCGCCGTACTGAAGGACTCCGGTCTCACCGGGCACTTCCAGCACGACGAGGCCCCGCGCGTCCAGGACGCCTACTCGGTGCGCTGTGCGCCGCAGGTGGCCGGCGCCGGCCGGGACACCCTCGCGCACGCCGCCCTGGTGGCCTCCCGCGAGCTGGCCTCCGCCGTGGACAACCCGGTGGTCCTGCCCGACGGGCGGGTGGAGTCCAACGGAAACTTCCACGGCGCGCCGGTGGCGTACGTGCTGGACTTCCTGGCCATCGCCGCCGCCGACCTGGGCTCGATCGCCGAGCGCCGCACGGACCGGCTGCTGGACAAGAACCGCAGCCACGGCCTGCCGGCCTTCCTCGCCGACGACGCCGGCGTGGACTCCGGCCTCATGATCGCCCAGTACACGCAGGCCGCGCTGGTCAGCGAGATGAAGCGGCTGGCGGTCCCCGCCTCCGCCGATTCCATCCCCTCCTCCGCCATGCAGGAGGACCACGTCTCCATGGGCTGGTCCGCGGCCCGCAAGCTGCGGACGGCGATCGACAACCTGACCCGGATCGTCGCCATCGAGATGTACGCGGCCACCCGCGCGATCGAGCTGCGCCACGGCCTGACCCCGGCACCCGCCTCCCAGGCAGCGATCCTGGCGGCGCGGGCGGCCGGCGTGGCGGGCCCCGGGCCGGACCGTTTCCTCGCCCCTGACCTGGCCGCCGCCGAGCAGTTCGTTCGTACGGGTGGGCTCGTCGACGCGGTGGAGTCGGTCACCGGACCGCTGGCCTGACCCGGCACCCGGTACGGCACCGCTGAAGGGCCGCTCCGCGCATCCGCGGGGCGGCCCTTCGGCGTGTGGCGGGGTGGGCTACACCGCGCGGGTGCGGCGGGCCGAGAACACCACGAAGCCGGCCCCCACGCCGAAGCAGGCGATGCCGCCGAAGACATACGGGGTGGTGCCCACCCCGCCGGTCTTGGCGAGGGCGAGGTGGGTCTGCCCGGAACCGGATGCGGAGCCCTTCAGGTGGAGGACGTCCGCCGGGGCCACCGCGTTCGCCGGGGCGACGGCGGGCAGGCCGGAACGCTCCGGCGCGGTGGCATTGGCGGAGGGGACGAACCAGAGGGCCCCGAGGAGGGTGGTCGCCCCGAGAGCGGTGAGCAGCGGTCGACGTGCGGACACGGGTCGATCCCCCTTGTGGCAGCAGCGAATTGGCCGTGTGCGCCGATGCTAATGAAAGGGGCGGGTCGTGGGGAAGTCGGGGTGGCCGCCAGGCTTACTCTCCGTCGTATGGAGACATCTGACACTGCAAGATATGTCCGGCTTCGAGTGGATTTGGTACTGGAAGTCCCGGATCCGGATGCACTCACCGGAGCGGCTCTCGAGCACATCAAGGCCGACGAGTTCATGCCCGACGAGGAGCGCGGCCACGCCGAGGCCGCCGTGCGCGAGGACGCGGCGGAGGCCCTCGCCTACCTCATCGACCCCACCGACCTGGTCGCGGAGATCCCCGGAGTGGAGCTCGCGCAGGCCTCCTGGAGCACCGAGCCGGTCGAATACGACCCCGACTCCATGGAGTGGGACATCGACGAGGAAGATGGGGTCTTTGACGAAGAGAACGACAACGCCTGACAGTGGGGTGGCCCACATCCGGACGGATTGTGGAACCGATCCGGCACGTGCACGCGTTGTCTGACCCAGGGCAGGAGGCGCAGCCGCCTGCCCTGGGCCCCTTCCCGGGCCTCGTCCCGGGATTCCGGCAACGATGGAGTGGCGTGTGAGGACGTACAGCAAGGGGCGGAGAAGGGGCCTGACGGCCATATCCGCCCTGCTCGGTGGCGTACTGGTGCTCTCGGCATGCAGCGACGGCGGCAGCGATGAGAAGCCCAAGGGCGGCGAGGCGACGGGCAAGTCCCAGGCGGACGTCGACGCGGCGGCGGCCAAGGACGCCTCGAAGGCCCGAATAGTCATCGCGCCCAAGGACGGCGCCACCAATGTCGGCCTCAACTCCGCCACCACCGTGACGGTCAGCGACGGCACCCTCACCAAGGTGGAGATGAAGTCCTCCGAGGGCGCCGCCGTCGCGGGCAAGATCTCCGCCGACGGCAAGAGCTGGAAGCCGGAGGGCGCCCTCAAGCGCTCCACCAAGTACGCGCTGTCGGCCACGGCCAAGGACACCGAGGGCCGTGAGGCCCACGAGAACGCCTCCTTCACCACGGTCTCCCCGGAGAACAGCTTCGTCGGCTCGTTCACCCCCGAGGACGGCCAGAAGGTCGGCGTCGGCATGCCGGTCTCGATCACCTTCAACAAGGCGATCAAGGACAAGAAGGCCGTCCAGTCCGCGATCACCGTGACCTCCAGCACCGGCCAGGAGGTCGTCGGCCACTGGTTCAGCGCGCAGCGGCTCGACTTCCGGCCCGAGCAGTACTGGCAGGCCAACTCCACCGTCACGCTGAAGATGAAGCTGGACGGCGTCCAGGGCGCCCCCGGCGTGGTCGGCGTCCAGGACCGCACCGCCACCTTCCAGATCGGCCGCAGCCAGGTCTCGGTGGTCGACGCGAAGACGAAGAAGATGACGGTCAAGCGGGACGGCCAGGTCGTCAAGACCATCCCGATCTCCGCCGGCTCCCCCGCCACCCCGACCTACAACGGTCAGATGGTGATCTCCGAGAAGTTCAAGGAGACCCGGATGAACGGCGCCACCGTCGGCTTCACGGACGACGACGGCAAGGGCGAGTACGACATCAAGGACGTCCCGCACGCAATGCGGCTGTCGACCTCGGGCACCTTCATCCACGGCAACTACTGGGGCGACGACTCCATCTTCGGCAGCGTCAACACCAGCCACGGCTGTGTGGGCCTGAACGATGCCAAGGGCGCCAACGACCCGGGCCAGCCCGGCGCCTGGTTCTTCGACAGCTCGCTCATCGGCGACGTGGTCACCGTGGTCAACTCCCCGGACAAGACCATCAAGCCGGACAACGGCCTGAACGGCTGGAACATGAGCTGGACCGAGTGGAAGGCCGGCTCCGCCGTCTGATCCCGCAAGGACACTACGGCGGGCCCGGCCAGGGCCCGCCGTACGCGTTCGCCCGCCGGTCAGAATCTGAGCAGCAGCTGGAACTGGTCGACCCGCTTCTCCAGGTCGCGGTAGCGCTTCTCGAGCTCCACACGCAGGGTGCCGTTGCGGCGCGCGGCCAGCCGCAGTGCCGCGTCCGGCCCCTGCGCCCGGGGCTGGACCACCTTGTCCGGGATGTCGTCGTACGCCGGATCGGCGCCGGTGCGCCGTACGTGGGCGAGCACCTGGGACTCCCACATGGCGGGACGGGCGTACGGGAACCGCAGGTAGTGGCGGAGGATCCGGTCCCAGTCGAGGCCGCCGGCCGTGCTCGGGTCCGTGTTGACCTCTGTCACCAGGTGACGGGCGACGGCCATCGACGCGAACCGGGCCAGCCGCCGGGTCTCCTCGTGGACGGGCAGGCTCTTCCCGGTGTCCTTGGACATCAGGGTGTGGGTGCCGATGTGCTCACCGCTGGCACCGTTGTCCGACCGGGGGTCCAGGGGGTTTCCCTGGCCGAAGTCACGGGCGGTGTCGAACTGCCGGCTGAGCCGGCGGCTGCGTTCCAGTTCCTGCTGGCCTTGGGCGAGCAGATTGATCAGGAACCCGCTGACCCCCGGGGTGAGAGCGCCGAAGTCCTCCATCTCCCGGTCGGTGGCGATGGCGCGCAGCCAGGCGTCGCGGGCCGCGTCGTTGAGGAAGCCGCGGCTGTACAGATGCGCGATCCCCTTCTCGTACAGGCCGTCGCCGAGCTGTTTGACGTGCAGGGCGAGCCGCTTTTTCAAGTAGTCCTCGTCCCGGCCCAGCCGGGACCGCTCCTCCTTGTTGAACAGCACGCGCAGCAGGACGAGTTCGGAGTCGTGCAGCCGGGTCGGGCGCTTGGAGCCGTACGAGGTCTGCATGTCCTCGGGGAGGCTGACGAAGAGGTGCTCCATCCGGGCCAGCGCCCCCTCCATGCTCTCCAGGGCCAGCGAGAGGGTGTGGAAGAGGTCCTTCTTGTCGAATCCCGCCGTGAAGACGATGCCGGTGGCCGGCTCGGACTTCTCCGGGTCCAGGGTGTTGACCGGCCGGTAGAGCGGGTAGCGCAGGCGCCGCAGATGGGCCCGCACCTGGTGGGCGCGGCTGGGCCGGTCCTCCCCGGAGCCGGAGCCGGAGCCCGGTTCCGGAGTGCCGGTCCGCTCGGGCGGCAGCCAGTGCGAGGCCACGTTCGCGGCGAACCAGCGCCGGTACTCCTCGTCGGTCTCGCCCTTGGGGCGGCCGGCGCGGAGCTCGTTCCACAGATGCAGTTCGAGGTGGTTGGAGTGGAAGAAGTAGTCCTCCACCCCGTGCAGTGCCTTGCCGAGCCCCGCCAGCACGTTGTGCCGGCGCGGGTCCCCCTTTGCGGCCCGGGACGCCTGCTTCCACTCGACCTCCAGCTTGCTCAGCGATTCGGAGAGGTAGTCGGTGTACTCCTCCAGGTAGGCGGAGAGGCCGTTCGGCCCCTTGCGGTACAGCCGGTGGTTGACCCGGCTCTCGCCGAAGAGGACGTACGGCGGGAAGTCGGTGTGCTCGTGCGGGTAGTACTGGGTGAAGAAGGCCCGGTAGATGCGGGTCACCTCGGCCGCCGGCAGCCGCTCGATGTCACCGAGGGCGGGGGCGAGGACCGGGTGCCAGACCTCCGCCTTCTTCACGTCGTCGGCGAAGACAAGATGGGTGACCCCTTCGAAGACGTCTTGGAAATACGCCGCGAGCTTGCCGTGGCGCTTTCCGGCGGGCTCGTGCACGCCGAACATCCGGTCGATCCATTCGTCGAGGTCGACGGCCCAGTTGAGGATGGCCTCCGACACCAGGGTGCCGATGATCGGCACGAGGGCGAACAGCCCGAAGGTCCCCAGCCCCTGCCCCCACACGGTCCGTTTGGCGAGCATGTTGGCGTACGGGTCGCGGAACTGGCTGATGTCGGTGAGGTAGTTGCCGAACTCCAGGCAGATCCAGTCCTCGTCCGGACGCAGCGGGGCGACCGTCCGGTGGACGTGGCGGAAGATCTCGGCATGCCGGTGCAGGTCGCCCATGCCCGTCGCCCCCCTACGGCGTGGTGTAGTCGGGCAGGGTGGCGTCCGCCTGGAGGTACACGAGGGTGGTCGGGACCACCACTTTCCACGGGTCGCCCTCGGGCGTCGCACCCTCCAGGTCGTCGGTCCGCGCCTTGAGCTCCTCGACGATGGACACGAACATCGGGTCGTCGAGGTGCGGGGGAGTACCGCCGTTCCACAGGGCGCCGGTTTCCACGTACTGCAGCAGTGCGTCGTTGTACGCGGTGCGCACCGGCACCACCACACGGGCCGCGCCGGCCTGCAGGAACTGGTTGAAGTGCGGGTCCGGGTCGTTGAAGGCGAGGCGCTTGTTCCAGGTGCTGGGGCGGGACCAGAAGTACGGGTAGAAGAGGTAGGTCATCTGTTCCCACTCGAAGGCCTGCTCGAAGAACTGGATGAACCTGGCCTCGTTGGCGGCCTCGTTGAGGTCGACGACCGGCGGCGTGCCGCTGACGCTGTCGAAGGAGGAGTAGTCCTCACCGGTGAAGACGGTGATCGACTGCTTCTTGAGCTCGTTGCGGATGATCTGGAGGTTGATCCCGGGGTTCCGGCCCTCGATCACGATGCCGCGGGCGACCTCGGCAGCCTTCACCTTGTCCTCGTAGGCCGCCCGGGCCGCCTCGTACGCTGCGACGATCTTCTCGAAGGTCTGGATCTGCCAGATCTCGTACGCGCGGTAGGTGCGCTCGCAGAACACCTCGACGTTGACGGCGTACGCGCGGACGTCATGGGTGACGATGCTGATCGGGACGACCGCGTCCTCGCCGTCGAGGTCGTACGTGCCGCTCGGGTCGTTCTCCTCCAGCCCCACATGGATCGTGAACAGCTTGTTGCTGCCCACCCAGCCCGAGTAGTTGTAGCCCCAGCTGCGCGCCACATAGCCGTCGGGGACGATCAGGTCCTTCGAGGCCTTGGAGCTGGTCTGGTTGTCCTGCATGCCGCTCTGCTCGAAGGCGGCGGTCATGACCTTCCACTGCGGAGGCGGCGGAGTGATGCCCTGCACGTTGTAGGCGCGGACGTAGTTGCCGAAGTTCCAGTACTGCACGTCCGAGTGGGAGAGCAGACCGAGGTCCTCCGGCATGCGGATGTCGAGCTTGTTCGCCGGATCGTTCTCCTGCGAGAAGTAGTAGTACGCGGCGGGCTCGGGCACGACGAACTCGAACATCATCCGGCGGCCGTAGTTGTAGACCTGGGCCTCGTAGTGCTTGTCCACCCACCGATAGATGCCGGTGACGTGCCCGCCGCCGGCCGGGCTGTTGTCGATTCCGTGGATGTTGGACTCTTCGATCTCCTTCAGCGTCTTCGTCACCCGCTCCTCGCGGGCCCGCTTCTGGATCTTCGTGAGCGAACGGTCGACCACGTCCCGTGCGAAGTTCAGGCTGTTCTTGACGGTTTCGGTGGTGGACTGGCTGTAGGCGAAGTTCCCGTACGCGCCGAGCTCGACCGGGCCGTAGGAGGCCGAGACGGTGATGCCGGCATCGACGCTCATGTCCTCCTTGATGGTTTTCTCCGACTCTTTCTTCAGTTCGAAGCGGTCGGTGGTCTGGTTGTCCCGCTCGGTCTCCTCGACCGTCTCCGTCTCGACGGTGAAGGTCTGCTCGGTGCGGTCCAGACGGCGGTGCGTGCGCTCCTTCTTCTCACCGTCGAGGACGTTCTCGATATGGGCCACCTCGCCCGCGACATAGCGCAGCAGCTTCTGCTTGACCACCTTGAGATCGCCGATGCCCAGCGGCCGGATCACCGGGCGCACCACCCAGGGGAACGGCAGCGTCGGAGGCTCGTACTCGACCTCCGGTGACGCCTCGGGCTGGTACTTCAGGCCGAAGGACTGCATTCCGGGCAATGCGGCGGCGGCCGGCGGCATGGTCTCGAACAGCATCGGGTCGTTGGAGCTGACGATCCGGTCGGTGACGGCGCCGAGCCGGGTCTGCAGCGCCTCGATCACCAGTGGCTTGTCGGAGAGCGACTGCCCGAGCGGCAGCGACTCCACGACCCGCTTCGCCGCCGCGGGGAGGTTCGCGACGGTCTCGGCGGGCAGGGTGCGGCGTACCGTCTCGGTCTCCGGGGAGGCGGGGCGACCGCCGATGGGCGGCGGCAGCGTCCCGCCGAGGGTGTTCTCGTGCCGGCCCTGCTGGACGGTGACGTCGAAGCGGGTCTCCCGCAGGGTCTTGGCGGCGGCGCTGAGCTCCAGGAACTCCGTCCACTGCACCGTGTACCGCTTCGCCTTCGCGGCGTCGGCGGCCTGCTGCGCCTCCGAACGGGGCGTGGGTACGACGGGCTGGGGCTCGGCCTCGACGCCGAGGCCGGGCAGCACCAGGGTGGTCTCGGCGACCCGGCGCAGCGTGGCCAGCTCCTCGAAGGCCACTTCGGCGGCGACCAGTTCGACCAGCCGCAGCGCCCGCAACGCGCCGACCAGCTCGTCGACACTGCGCGGATCCTGCCGCCCCAGCAGGTAGAAGCTCTGCAGCCGGTCCCACACCTCGTCCCGGACCTGGCCGACCTGCTCGTCGGCGAGGAACTCCGCGGGGTCCTGCCCGAGCGCCTCCCGCACCTGCGCCGCCACCTGCCCGGGCTCGCGCGCGTCGATGGCATCCTGCAGCGCCCGCCCCACCGCGCGCAGCCGGTCGGAGACATCCCCGGGCGGCAGCTCCGGCTCCAGCCCGCGTGCCTGTACGTACTCCTGGAGCCGCTGGGCGAACTCCCCGTGCGAGGGGCCTCCGAGCACCGCCCGCCGGTCGCCTTCGCCCCCACCACCACCGGTCATGTCATCCACCACCTGGCCGACGGCGGTGTCGCCGGGTGGGCGGCCGTCCCGGATGACGTACGCGACGGGATCCGTCGTATCGGGAAGTACGGGCGGACGAAGGGCAACGAATCGAAAGACGTCGTGCTTCAGTTCGGCTGCCACGGGCCGGCTCCTTTGCCTGAGGGCTTCCCTAGCGTCCTTCCCAGGCTAGGACCCAGCCGCTCGCAGCCGGTCTGATCAGACTTTCACTCCTCCAATGGAGTGGACCCCCGGCGTGTCGGGTTTCCGGCCGGAATCGTCCGAAGTCGCCCGCGGCGGGACGGGGTCGGTGGGACGATGGGCTTGCGTGGTCGAGGCCGAGGTCACCAGGGGGTGCCATGAGCGTTGATGTCCGCAAGAGGCTGGCCGTGCTCGGACTGCAACTGCCGGAGGTGAGCCCGCCCAAAGGCGCGTACGTCCCCGCCGTGTGCAGCGGGAGGTACGTCTTCGTCGCCGGGCAGATCCCCATGTCGGACGGCGAGCTGACGCAGACCGGCCGGGTGGGCGCGGAGGTGTCGCCCGAGCGGGCCAAGGAACTGAGCAGGCAGTGCGCACTGGCCGCGCTGGCGGCCGTGGACTCCGTGGCCCGGCTCGAATCCGTGGTGCAGGTGGTGAAGGTGGTCGGATACGTGTCCTCCGCGCCCGGGTTCACCCGGCAGGCCGGTGTGGTGGACGGGGCGAGCGAGCTGTTCGTGGAGCTGTTCGGCGAGGCGGGCCGGCATGCGCGCAGCGCGGTCGGGGTGGACATCCTGCCCCTGAACGCGCCCGTGGAGATCGAGATCGTGGTGGAGGTCTCCGAGCCTCGCGCGGGCGACGTTCGGTAGCAGCGCCGGGTTCCGGGGGGGGTCCCGGGGGTTCCGGAGGTTCTCGGGGGTTCCGGCTCAGGTGATCGGGACCGCCGTGCCGGTGACCTCGATGCCGGCCGTGGGATCCGCCGGGACCCCCACCGTGATGAGGCTCGGGCGCCCCATGTCCACGCCCTGGTGGACGGTCAGAACGGCGGGCGTGTCGATGAGGCCCAGGCTGCGCAGGTAGCCACCGAGGGCGGCGGCTGCCGCGCCGGTCGCCGGGTCCTCGAACACGCCGCCGGGCGGGAACGGGTTGCGGGCGTGGAAGACGGTCTCCGACTCGCGCCGGACCAGGGCGACCGTGGCCCAGTCCCGGCGCGCCATCAGCTCACCCAGCGCGGGCATGTCGTAGTCGAGGTCGGCGAGCCGCTTGCGGCTCGTGGCCGCGATCACCGGATGCCAGGCCCCGGCGTAGGCGGCCCGCGGCGGCAGGGCGGGGTCGAGGTCGGCGGCGGACCAGCGCAGCGCGGCCAGCAGCTCGGCCAGGTCGGGCTCGGCGATGGCCGCCGTGCGCGGCTCGACGCTCACCAGGGTGGCGACGACCGCACCGTCCGGGCCGGCCGAGGTGGTCACCGGGACCGGGCCGGCCTGGGTGTGCAGCAGCAGGTCGCCGGGCCCGTGCCGCTGGGCGTGGGCGACCGCGGTGGCGATGGTGGCGTGGCCGCAGAAGGGCACTTCGGTCTGCGGGCTGAAGTAGCGGATGTCGAGGGAGCCGTCCTGGCGGGGGACGACGAAGGCCGTCTCCGAATAGCCGACGTCCGCCGCGGTGGCGGCCATCGTCGCCTCGTCGATGCCGGTGGCGTCCAGCACCACTCCCGCCGGGTTCCCGCCCAGCGGGTCGGTGCTGAAGGCCACGTAACGCAACAGGTCCATCGCCCGAACGTACCGGGATTCCTGGTGGACCGTCAAAAAGCCTAAATTAATGGCGAGTTGACGTTCGCAGGGATGGAATGCGCAGTTCGGCGGGGTGGTTCAGGCCCAGGTGAGAAGCTGCCCGGAGGTGCTGAGCCCCACCGCGAATCCCAGTGCGATTCTGCGGTCCCCGTGGCTGGGCCGGACCGCGTGGAAATTGCGCGGGTCGATGAGCAGGGCCTCGCCGACCTCCGGGGCGAGCTCGATGGACTCGGCGCCCCGCACCACCGCCTCGTCGTACCCGTACGAGGCGTTGGGCAGCCGGTACGCCTCGTCCCCGGGCTGCCAGCGGTGCCGCCACAGGACCGTCTCGCCGCCCGAGGGCGGCACGCTGAGATACAGGTTGAAGGCGAACTGGCCGATCAGCGGGGTGTCGAGGAGGTCCTCCGCGTACTCGCGGAGGGCGTCGTCGAAGTGGACCTGGAACCCGTGGTTCGGTTCCCGGGCCACCCCGGCGCCCATTTCCCGGCCGCCCCGCCGACCGACCGCCACCCCGTGCGGCCAGTGCTCGGCGAGCCCCTCCCGGCAGGTCCGAAAGGGGTCGAAGGGCAGGCCCAGCCCCTGCCAGGCCTCGTGGTGCCCCTCCAGGGCCTTCCAGTAGCTGTCGGCGACCCCGCCGTCCGCCATGTGGTCGCTGACGCCCACACCGAACCGCATCACCGGCGGATGGATGCGGGTCGTGCCGTACGAGTCGAACGCCCTTTCCTTCAGGGCGCCGAGCACCTCTTCGCACCACTGCCGGGGCAGGAAGCCCGGCACCCGCACCGCCGCGTACCGCCCGGCGGCGAGGCCGGCGAGCAGGTCGTGGGTGAAGGCCGGTGCGGTGGCGGCGCGGAAGAACGGATCGTGCGGCGGGTCCTGTAAAGCGCCCTGCGTGGATTGCGCTGACGTCATGCGATCGCCCCCCGGTCATCGAGAAAAGAGAACCGAACAGAAAGCAGAGAACAGCGGCTGTACGTCTGTGCGCCCGTGCAGTGGTGGTTTGCCGGGTTAGCCGGGATGGGTTCCGCTGGTCACGCGGAACGCCGTCTTGGCGTCGAGTTCGAGTGCCTGGCGTCCGGCCTCCAACGCTTCCATCGCGATGCGTCTGCCGACTTCCGCCTGCAGCTCTTCCAGTTCGCTCCCCGGAGCACCCCATTGCAGGGACTGGCTGTCATTCGCATCGGCGGGGAGAGCGTTCATCGGCGGACCTCCGTGCATGTTCGGTGTGGGATGCGTCACACAGGGTGATGCAACGTCAGGCTACGCGCAAGCCCGCCGCCGCCGGTGGCGTTCTGCACAACTGGCCTCGAAAGTAGGATGTTTCAGCCGGGCATCTCCCTGAGCACCTTCTCCAGCATCGCCCTGGCCTGCACGGACAGTGGATGGTCCGAGGCCACCACCCGGTCGAGGTCGCGCACCAGTGCTCTCAGCTTGTTCACTGCTTCGGAGGTACGCCCCCGGATGAACAGGAGCACGGTCACATGGGTGTACCGCAGGCGCATCACAAGGTTGGAGTCCGGAGGCTGGGACGCGTCGCGCAGCGCCTCCCGGATCATCCGCTCCGCCTCGTCGTGGCGGCCCTGGCCCAGCAGGGCGTGCGCGAGGGTCTCCCGTACCCGCAGGATCTCGGGGGTGGACGGCGGCCAGTGGTTGCGGCGGCTGATGTCCAGGATCTGCCGGGCCTCCGTCTCGGCCTCCTCGTTCCGGCCGAGGGCGTGCAGGGCCCGGGCCAGGGTGTGACGGACCACGAGCGTGTCGTAGTACTCGGGGCCGCGTACGTGCTCCTCCGCCTCGACGATGGAGCGCAGCATCAGCTCGACCTGCTCCTTCTTCCTCCTGTCCCCTTCCTGCTCGTTGATCGCCCGGGCGAGCTTGTGCCTGCTGGCGAGGGTGTCGGCGTCGTTCTCCCCCAGGATGCGGGTGCGTGCCTCGACCACGAGCCTCAGTTCGGCCTCGGCCCGCGTCAGCTGCTCCCCTTCGAGGAGGATCCGGCCCTGCTCGTGGCGCAGTCCCAGGATCTCCCGGTCGTTGCGGTCGAAGCCGAAGGAGGCGCAGCCCTCGATCAGCGGGTGGACGAAGTCGTACGCGGGCGTCAGCAGGCCCATGGCGATCAGGTAGCGGGCGGTCAGCCGGGCCAGTTCCAGGGCCGCGGTCCGCACGGTGCGGTCGGACGGTTTGAGTTCGCCGAGCAGGCAGGCCCTGGAGACCTCCATCGCGTGCGGGGCGAGCGCGGACCACAGCGGCCAGTTGCTGGGGTGGTCGGGGTTGCGGTTGTGGGTGGCCGAGAGGACCAGTCGCACGGCCAGCCCGTAGTAGTCCGCGGACCGGTCCCGCACCTCCTCGTCCTCGCGCAGGACACCGTGCACGACGGGGTGCAGGGTCAGTACGTGGGCCAGGTCGCGTTCCGCGACGCCCTCGCGCTGGTAGGCGTCCACCAGCCCGAAGTCCTCCAGGCCCGTCAGGGCGGCGTGGGTCCGGGCCGGGGTGGCGCCGGGGAACAGCGGGGACTGGCCGAGCGCGGGGCTGCTGAGCAGGCAGCGGTAGGGGATCGGGGTGATGCTCAGGCAGGCCAGGACCTTCAGCAGGGTGGCCGATCCGGCCAGCTCGCGCCGGCGCAGCAGGTCCAGGGCGATCCCGCAGACCTTCTCCACGATCTCCCGGCCGAGCAGCTCGCTGAGGTCCGGGCCCGCCTGGTGTGCGGAGGTCTCGACCCGCGCGGCGAAGGTCCGGCGGAAGGTCTCGAAGTCCCTGATGTCGCTGTCCAGGGAGACGTGGCTCTCGTTGACGGCCTTGATCGCGTCGGCGGCGTGCCGCAGCGCGAGTGGCAGCCCGCCCAGCTCCCGCGACAGCCTGCGGGCGTCCTCGTTCGTGCCGCCCAGGCCGCCGGTCCGTTCCAGCAGCAGGGAGGCGCCGTCGTCCTCGTGCAGCGGCAGGACCTGGTGGACGGCGCTCCAGTCGCCCCAGGTCTGCTGGCGGCGCACCCGGCTGGTGACCAGCACCGTGCCGCGCGCGTTCTGCGGCTTGCGCAGCCAGCCGGTGCCGTCGGAGACCTGGCCGTCGCGGGGGCCGAGCCGTGCGGGGTCGTCGGCGTTGTCGAAGATCAGGAGCCAGGGGTCGGGGCAGTCGTTGAGGAGCTTCCAGACCAGGTCCATGGAGTTGCCGAGCAGCCAGGCCCGCTCGACCGCGATGGAAGGAGCGCCGAGGTCGTGGGCCATCATCCGCATACGGAGGTTGAGTTCGGGCATCGACACCCACCACACGCGGTGTCCGGCCCGCTGGGCGCGGTCGGCGACCTCCAGGGCCAGCCGGCTCTTTCCGGACCCGCCGAGACCCGCCAGGACGTGCACCTGCTGAGGGGACTGCCCGGACAGCAGGGAGGCGGCCAGGCTCAGCCGGTCCTGGCCCTTGAACTGGCTCTCGTCCAGCTGGCCGTACGGTGGGGGCGGAAAGGGCGCCAGATCCAGTTCCCCGGCGGCGGGCGGCGGCAGCGAGGGCCGCCCGGAGGCCTCGGCGGGCGAGAGGGGGCGCGCGGGCGCGGGCGTGAGGGGGAGCGGGGCGAACTCCTCCTCGGACGGGGTGTCCCGGGCCGCGTCGAACAGGGCTTGCCGCACGGCCATGTAGGAGTCCGCCGTGCGGTCGGCGGGCTGGACGATGGAGTAGTGGTCGGCGTCGACGACCCCGCCCTTGGGGAAGACCCCGCGGGCCACGACCGGCGGCACGATCTCGTCGGTGGAGCCCCCGTAGGCGCGGACCGGGATGGGGCACTCCTGGTCGGAGTACGCGCGGGCGTGCACCACCGCACTGAGCACTGTGCGCTGGGCCTCCGTCACCGCCCGGTCGAAGGGCCGCAGCTGCTGCTCCTGCGGGTTGCGCCAGAGCTTGAGGAACTTGCGGACGGTGAGGAAGAAGCCGGAACCGGTGTTGGGGCAGGCGAACATGGTGAAGTGCTTGATCCGCGCGAGTTCCGCGCCCTCGCCGTTCCACAGCTTGCGGGCCAGTAAGCGCTGTACGACGAGCCCGCCCTGGCTGTGGGTCACCAGCACGATCCGCTCCGCTTCGGCGAGCCGGGTCTCCAGGAAGGTGCCCAGCTGGTCGGCGACATCGTCGGTCTCGGCAACCCGGCGGTCGGGCCGGAGCCGGACCAGCGGGGAGTCGTACTCGAAGCGGTGGACGGTGACCCAGTCGGAAAGCTCCGGATCGGTGGTGATCAGCGCGTGAAAGGCTTTCCACACCTTCGCCGAGGAGAACAGGCCGTGCACGAGCACGAGGTGGACGCGTGTCTGTACCGCCATCGCGAACCTCCGCAGCCAGAAAGCGTGTTGAAGCAGATGGATTTCGGTCGCAGATGAAGAAGTAGCCGGCTCAATGATGCATGAGGGACGACCGCAGGAGCCATATCAAGACAGCCGCGGATGACACCGCCGGACGGCGGTCGCCGGAGCCGGGCGGGCCGCGCGCGCACCGGCTCCGGGACCGCCGACCTCACTCCCCGGGCGCCTCGGCCACGCCGATGGGGCAGCTGACGCCGGTGCCGCCGATGCCGCAGTAGCCCGCCGGGTTCTTGTCGAGGTATTGCTGGTGGTACGCCTCGGCAGGCCAGAAGGGGCGGTCGGTGGCCGGGAGGATGGCCGTGGTGATGTCGCCGTGGCCGGAGGCGGTCAGGACCTGCTGGTATGCCGTGCGGGAGGCCTCGGCCGCCGTCTGCTGGGACGGGGAGTGGGTGTAGACCGCCGAGCGGTACTGGGTGCCGACGTCGTTGCCCTGGCGGAAGCCCTGGGTGGGGTTGTGGGACTCCCAGAACAGCTTCAGGAGGGTGGCGTACGTGACCTGGGACGGGTCGAAGACGACCCGGACGACCTCGGTGTGGCCGGTCCTGCCCGAGCAGACCTCGTCGTACGTCGGGTTCTCGGTGAAGCCGCCCTGGTAGCCGGCCAGTGTTGTCCAGACGCCCGGGGTCTGCCAGAACTTGCGCTCCGCGCCCCAGAAACAGCCCAGGCCGAAGTCCGCGACCTCCAGGCCCTCCGGGTAGGGGCCGGCCAGCGGGTTGCCGAGGACCGTGTGGCGGTCGGGCAGCGCGAAGAGGGGCTCGGGGCGGCCCTTGAGGGCCTCCTCGCGGGTGGGGAGCTCGGGCGTGCGGCGGTACGTGAACATGCGTGGCCTCCTTGTGTATGGGGAGAACGGGGGAGGGCGGCCCGGGATTCCCGGACCGCCCTCCGCGCATGCTGTGTGTCAGCTGCCGTGCGTCACCTGGCGCACGCTGTAGTCGCGCGTCTTCAGGAAGGATGCCTTGCGCCCTGACTGGTAGATCCATGGCTCGATCCCGCAATAGCCGTCGATGTGGCGGAACTGCTCCACGGTCTCCTCGTACCGGTCCTGCCAGTAGAGGACCCACGCCAGCATGTGGCGCAGGCGGATCGCCTGCCGGTCTGCCGGATCCGGCGCCGCCGCGAGGTCCTCGAGCGCCGTGGTCGCAGCCGCGACGATTTCCGGCTGCTTGTAGTAGACATCCGGATTCAGGTCACTCTCACGATCCTCATGCTCGAAGTAGCCGCGCAACAGGATCAGCGACAGCAGGTCGCCGGGTTCGCTCTGCTCGACCGCCTTGCGGCCGAACTCCTCTGCCAGCTCGTGCGAGCCGTACCACTTCGCACACCAGAACTGCTGGGCCTGGATCCAAGCGGTCTGCACCTTCGGCGCGCGCTTGACGACTTCGGCCCACACCGCGCGGAACTGATCGTGGGAGTAGCGCAGACCGCGTCCGATCCGCACTTCGACGATGTACGGGACGGGGTCCGCAGGGTCCGCGACCCGCTGGGCCACGTGTACCGCCTCCTGGGCCTTGATCAGCGCTTGGTGGAAGAGGCGGAACTGCTCCTGAGTGGTGTGCTGGGACCCGGCGGCGCCGCGCAGCTTCCACGCCAGCACGACCTCGGCGTCGGCGGCTACGACTGCTGCCGTGGGGTCGCCCGGACGTGCTGCCTGCCAGGCAAGCAGCCACGCGTCGGCGTTCGCGGCCTCCTCGGCCAGTACGCCGACACGGTGCGTGCGCTCTTCCCAGTCCTGCGCGGCGGCCTCGACCCAGGCAGCGCCTGCCTGCCAGTCGCCGGACCGGACGGCGGCCACGACGGATGTCCGGTCAGCGGGCACCGGCATGTAATCCTCGGTGTCGATCTCTTCGCCGGGCACAAAGCCCTGCGCGACGATCTCCGCGGCCTGCTCCGCCAGGAGCTCGGCCGTGCGGGCCTTCGTCGCTTCGGTCCGCGCCTTGATGACGGCGGTCTCCGCCTCCAGCCGCTTCGCCTTCCGCAGGTAGTACATCCCGCGGATGACTTTGTACGCGGCTCCCAGCAGCAGGAGCCCCAGGACGTACAGGCCGATCATGAGGCAAGCACCAGCTTTCGCAGCGGTTCGGTGTCGGGGTGGTCGGCGACGGCCGCGTCCAGGGCGAGGAGCAGCTGCTCCTCGAAGCCGTCGGCCGGGTAGCGGACGGAGGCCGACTCCGCCCAGGACAGCTGCCAGCGGGCGGCGCCGCGGGCCGTCAGCTCGACCGTGACCAGCTGGTTCAGGGCGCGGCGGACGATCGGGCGGGCGAAGGCGCGGGCGGCGCGGCCGGTGGCCGTTGCGGCCTCCTCCGACTTCGGGAAGCGGTCGGCGATCCGCCACAGCACGGCCGGGTCGGCGTCGATCGCGTCCAGCAGGGCGGGCAGGGTGCCGTCGCCGGCCTCGGCGGAGACGGTCTCGCGGATGTCCTCCGCGCCCTGGGCGACGTACCGGGTCATGCTCTCGTGGACCAGGTCCTCCCAGTCCATCCGCTTCAGGGCGAGCGCCTCGGGGGTGAGGACCTCCTGCTCCAGGGCGAGGAGCAGGCCCGCCGGGTCGGAGAGCAGTGCCAGGGCCGGGCCCGCGGTGCCGGTGGTGCGGCCGTCGTCCGGCAGCGCCTCGATCCGGGCGACCCGCTCGGCGAGCGGCGGGTGCGAGTCGTACGCCGAGGCGGGCTCGGTCGGCAGGTCGTCGCGCAGCTCGTCGAGCTCCTCGGCGCGGGCGGCGAGCAGGGCGCCGAAGCCGCCGAAGAACTGGCCGGGGCGGGGGAGCAGCCCGGCGCCCACGCCGAGGGTGGCGTACGAGTCCAGGTAGAACGTGTGCGCCGGGCCGAGGGCGTTGAGCTCGCGCAGGGCGGAGGCGTACGCGTCCCGGCCGCAGATGCGGGCCGCGGTGAGGTCGGCGGCGAACTCCTGGCGGCGGTCCGCGGAGCGGGTGGCGCGCAGGTAGAAGTTGCCGTACGCGGTGTAGATCTTCGCCATGGCCCGGTAGGTGGAGCCGACGCCGGTGGTGTCGACCTCCTTGGCCTTCTTGCCCTTGGCGATCCGCTTCTCGGCGGCCTTCTCCTGCTTGGCGGTCTCCTTGGCGACCTTCTTGTCGGCCCGCTCGTGGAAGTGCGCGATGGTGCGGACGAGCTGGGCCCGGCCGCGCACGATGAGCGGCATCATCCGGGTGTCGCTGTTGCTGTAGTGGCCGAGCTCGTGGCCGAGGACGGCGCGCAGCTGGGTCTCGTCGAGCCCGGTCATCAGGGGAACGCCGAGGTAGAGGGTGCGCTTGCCGCCGAGCAGGCCGAGCAGGCCGAGCAGCCGGGCGTCCTCGCTGACGGCCGCGTTGACCTCGTCGACGAGCACGATCTCGTCGGGGGCACGGGTGCCGACCTGGTCGGCGAGTTCCCGGACGGCCGCCCAGAGGCGGGGCTCCTGCTGCTCGGTGACGCGGACGCCGGGGGCCGGGCCGGACTTGGGGGTGCGGAGCATGAACATGCCGCGCACGATGGGGACGGCGAGGACCACGGAGACCAGGACGACCTTGCCCGTGAGGGCTCCGGCGTCGGCCTGGGTGATCAGGGCCCAGTCGAGGCCGGCCAGGACGGCGAGCAGGACGAGGCCGAGCAGGTAGAAGCCGGCCAGAAGTACGAGAGCGCGCAAGGCGCGCAGATATGCGCCCATTCGGACAGATCCCCCCACGGGATGCACAGTTCGGGTGTACACCTCACATGTACGCGTCAACTGTACGGGCGTGGCGCGTGTGAAGCCTGATGAGTATGCAGGCTGCCGTTGGCAAGGGGGAACAGGGGTCCGGCCCCCGCCCGGGGCCGGGGTGGCAGCCGGGGGGCGGGGGTACGCCGGGGGGTCGGCGGGGTCAGCGGGGCAGGGTGGCCGGGGAGCCGCCGTTCGCCTCGTAGCCGCCCACCGCGAGCGCGCGGAACACCGCGTACATCTCGGCCGGGTCGGGGTTGTGCGACCAGGGGAGGGCGCCCACACAGCCGTCCACGTGGCGGAGCTGCTCCATGGCCTCCGCCCACCGCTCGCTGTTGACCAGGAAGAACAGCAGCAGGTGGCGGACGTGCGCCAGCATCGGGTCGTCCTGGCGGGCGGAGTGCACCGCGTACAGGGCGCCCTCCACGGCGCGGCTCACCACGGCGCTGTTGTAGAAGTTCTGCACGAGCGTGATCTCGGGGAGGTGCTCGTACACCGCGAACAGGGGGAGTGCCGCCAGCAGGGAGCCCTGCGGGGCGCGGGCCGCCGCCGCGTGCGTGAAGGCGTCCGCCTGCTCCCGCGAGCCGTGCCACTTCGCGCACCAGTAGTGCAGCGCCGCGAGGTGCGCGCCGAAGTGCTCCGGGGACCGGTCGAGCACGTTCGCCCACAGCGCGTCGAAGTCCGCCGGCGGATAGGCCAGGCCGCGCGCGACTGCCAGCTCCGTGATGTACGGGACGGGGTCGCCCGGCGCGAGCAGGGCCGCCTTCCGGCAGGCGTCCCGGGCCTCCTCCAGGATGATCCGGTGGTCGTCGGAGCCGACCCCGCCGGACTGCCGCCAGGCCTGCTGCACCAGGAACTCGGCGTGCACCTGGGCGCCGCCCGCGTCCTTCTCCGCCTCCAGCCGCCAGGCCTTCAGCCACCGCGCGCCGGTGCCCGGCTGCTGCGCCAGCTCCAGGGCCGCCGCCCCGGCGAAGGCCTGGACGCGCTGCCAGCGCTGCTCGCCCTCCTTCGGGGTGCCGGCCAGCAGCTGTGAGGCCGCCTGCCACTGGCCGCTGCTCTGCACCGCGGCGAGGGCGTCCATCAGGTCCTCGTCGGGGCCGGGCACCCGGATGTCGAGCAGTTCCTGGCGTACGAAGCCGTAGTCCGCCGGGTCGGCCGCGTCGGGGCTGCCGGGCGCGACCAGACGCAGGCCGCCGCGCCGGCGCCGTATCCACGGGCCGAGGACGGCCACCAGCAGGCCGATCGCGATCAGGAACCAGAGAATCTCCATACGTCCAAGCGAACCAGACGGACCGGCCCGGAGGCGAATAGGCTCTGCCCATGAGCCATGACCACCAGAGCTTCGAGACCCGCGCCATCCATGCGGGCAACACGGCGGACCCGCTGACCGGCGCGGTCGTGCCCCCGATCTACCAGGTGTCGACCTACAAGCAGGACGGGGTCGGGGGCCTGCGCGGCGGATACGAGTACAGCCGCAGCGCGAACCCGACGCGGACCGCGCTGGAGGAGAACCTCGCCGCGCTGGAAGGCGGCCGGCGCGGCCTGGCCTTCGCGTCGGGACTGGCGGCGGAGGACTGCCTGCTGCGGACCCTGCTGGCGCCCGGTGACCACGTCGTCATCCCGAACGACGCCTACGGCGGCACCTTCCGGCTGTTCGCGAAGGTCGTCTCGCGGTGGGGCGTCGAATGGTCGGTGGCGGACACCTCCGACCCGGCGTCGGTGCGGGCCGCGCTGACCGACCGGACGAAGGTCGTCTGGGTGGAGACCCCCTCGAACCCGCTGCTCGGGATCACCGACATCGCGGTGGTCGCGGACATCGCGCGGTCGGCGGGCGCGAAGCTGGTGGTCGACAACACCTTCGCCTCTCCTTACCTGCAGCAGCCGCTCGCGCTGGGCGCGGACGTGGTCGTGCACTCGCTGACCAAGTACATGGGCGGGCACTCGGACGTCGTCGGCGGCGCACTTGTCACCGCGGACGCGGCGCTGGGCGAGGAACTGGCCTACCACCAGAACGCGATGGGCGCGGTGGCCGGGCCGTTCGACTCGTGGATCGTGCTGCGGGGCATCAAGACCCTGGCGGTCCGGATGGACCGGCACAGCGAGAACGCCACCCGCGTCGCGGAGATGCTGACCCGGCACCCGAAGGTGACGCGGGTCCTGTACCCGGGGCTGCCGGAGCACCCGGGGCACGAGATCGCGGCCAAGCAGATGCGTTCCTTCGGCGGCATGATCTCGTTCCAGGTCGCGGGCGGCGAGGAGGCGGCGGTCGAGGTCTGCAACCGCGCGGAGCTGTTCACGCTGGGCGAGTCCCTCGGCGGCGTCGAGTCCCTGATCGAGCACCCGGGCCGGATGACGCACGCGTCGGTGGCGGGTTCGGCGCTGGAGGTCCCGGGGGACCTGGTCCGGCTGTCGGTGGGCATCGAGGCGGCGGACGACTTGCTGGCGGACCTCACCCAAGCCTTGGGCTAAAGCACCCGGCTGCCCCGGGGGCTCCACCCCAGCACCCCCGGGGCTGCGCCCCCGGGCCTGGCTCCGGGGCCTTCGGCCCGGCGGGCTTGCGGCGCGAGATGCCGGGCTGTGGCCCGGCAGCACCCCCGGGCTGCGCCCCGGGGATCGGTTCCGGGGGCCTTCGGCCCGGCGGGGCCGCCAGGGTGTGCCCTGGCCATCGCCGGGCTGCGCCCCCGGACTGGCCTCCGGGGCCTTCGGCCCGGCAGCAGCTGGGCCGCGCCCTGCGCCTTTCGGGGCTACCAGGATTCCAGGGGTGGGGCGATCTGTTGGGAAGGTGGGGTCCAGGGTTCGGTCAGGATGGCCCAGACTGTGAAGGCCACCGCCGCCGTCAGTAGCAGCCACCAGCCGACCCGGCGCAGCCTCCGCCGGCGCCGGAGGAGTTTCGTGCCGCGTGAGGCGGCGTACGAGGCGAGGTCCGGCGGGACCGCCGGGTGCGGGCCGTCCAGCATGCGGCGGACATCGCGCTCCTTGGGGTCGGTGGCGCTCACGCCGCCGCCCCCCGCTCCCGCGCCCGCAGGGCGGCGATCGCGCGGCCCCGCAGCGCGCGCAGGCGTTCCACCGGCAGCCCCAGCTGCGCGGCTGCCTGCGCCTCGGCCACGCCCTCGTACACCAGCAGCACGATGACCAGCCGTTGCTGCGGGCGGAGCCGGGACAGCGGTCCGCCGCGTCCGCGGTGGTGGCGCCAGGCCGTGCGGGCGAAGGCGGCGCAGAGTTCCTGCCGGGTGTGGTCGTACGGGTCGTCGCCCCGCAGCCGCGGCCAATCCGCGAACGTCCGGGCCAGCGCACCGGCCAGCAGCTGCCGGGCCGCCGCGCTCTCGCCGTCCGGTTCCGCCGTCAGCAGCATGGCAACATGCAGGAGCCGGCCCGCCGCCCCGGCGACGAAGGCCTCGAACTCCCGGTAGGCAAGGGGGATTTCGTGAGGTGTCGGCCCGTTCACACCCTCATAGTGCGGGCAGCCCGGCCACCCGGGTCAAGAGGTCGGACCGCCCTCGGAGGCCGCTCCCATCAGGTCCGACAGCGACAGGTTGAAGCGGGTGAGCAGCGCGGTGAAGGACTCGCGCTCCTCCTCGGTCCAGCCGTCCGTCACCCGGGCCATCAACTCGCGGCGGGAGGAGCGCACTTCCTCCAGGCGGGCCAGGCCGCGCGGGGACAGCGCCAGGACCACGGCGCGGCCGTCCTCCGGGTGCGAGGTCCGCTTCACCAGGCCGGTGTCGACCAGCGGGGCGACCTGCCGGGTCACGGTGGAGGAGTCGATGCCCATGCCGCCGGCCAGCGCCTTGACGCCCATCGGGCCTTCCAGGTCGAGCCGGTTGAGCAACAGGTAGGCGGCGCGGTCCATCGAGTTGCGAGCCTGGCCGACACCGCCGAGGCGGGTCTGCTCGGCCCGCCGGGCGAAGAGCGCGACCTGGTGCTGCAGTGCGTCGAGGAGGCCGGCTCCGGCGGGAGTTCCGTCGGGCGCCGCGGGCGCCGGCAGCTCGTGATTGGCCGGGATGGAGGACATGGCCGTGGGCTCTCTTCGCATGGGGCCGACAAGGATGGGGGACAGAGTACGCGGCCGGACTGTGGCCCGTATGCGTCGTGCCAGAACTGGCCGTGCCGGATCCGGCACGTACGGCAAGCCCGCCGGTCCCGGGCCGTGCCGGGGCAAGTGTGCGGGAGTTTCCCCCGGGCGGGTAAGTCGTTCCGTATGGCGAGATCCGGCCGGTCCCCCAGGACGCCCGGCCGCGCCCCCCGGGCCGCCCGGTCGGTCCGCGTCGCGCCCCCGCGCGGGCTGCAAGACTGGCGGCATGAACTACCGCGTGCCCGAGCCCGTCCCCCAGGTGATCCTCGACGACGTCCGGGGAGCGCAGAAGATGCTCTCCGGGGTCGCGCGGATGACCCCCATGGAGGGCAGCCGGCACCTGTCCGCGCTCACCGGCTCCCCGGTCCACCTCAAGTGCGAGAACCTCCAGCGCACCGGCTCCTTCAAGCTGCGCGGAGCGTACGTACGGATCGCCTGCCTGCGCCCCGAGCAGCGTGCGGCGGGGGTGGTGGCGGCCAGCGCCGGCAACCACGCGCAGGGCGTGGCCCTCGCCTCCTCCCTGCTCGGGGTCCGGTCCACCGTGTTCATGCCGGTCGGAGCCCCGCTGCCGAAGGTGGCCGCGACCCGCGAGTACGGCGCCGAGGTGCGGCTGCACGGCCAGGTCGTGGACGAGACGCTGGCGGCGGCCGAGGAGTACGCGGAGCGGACCGGGGCGGTGTTCATCCACCCCTTCGACCACCGCGACATCATCGCGGGCCAGGGCACGGTGGGTCTGGAGATCCTCGAGCAGTGCCCGGAGGTACGGACCATCCTGGTCGGCATCGGGGGCGGCGGGCTGGCCGCCGGCATCGCGGTGGCGGTCAAGGCGCTGCGGCCGGACGTCCAGGTGATCGGCGTGCAGGCGGCGGGCGCAGCCGCGTACCCGCTCTCGCTGGCCGTCGGCCACCCGGTGTCCATCGACAACCCGAACACCATGGCCGACGGCATCAAGGTGGGCCGCCCGGGCGATGTGCCCTTCCGGATCATCGGCGAGCTGCTGGACGACGTCCGTACGGTGTCCGAGGACGCCCTGTCCAGCGCCCTGCTGCTCTGCCTGGAGCGGGCCAAGCTGGTGGTGGAACCGGCCGGTTGCAGCCCGGTGGCGGCGCTGCTGAGCGAGCCCGAGCGGTACGGCAAGGGGCCGGTGGTCGCGGTGCTGTCCGGCGGCAATGTGGACCCGCTGCTGCTCCAGCGGATCCTGCGGCACGGTATGGCGGCGGCGGGCCGCTACCTCTCGCTGCGGCTGAAGGTGGCGGACCGGCCGGGGGCGCTCGCGGGACTTCTGGGTGTCCTGTCAGTGGTGGATGCCAATGTATTGGATGTGAGCCACGTCCGGACCGACCCGCGGCTGGGGCTCACGGAGGTGGAGGTGGAGCTGCATCTGGAGACCAAGGGGCCGGAACACTGCACGGAGGTGGCGCGGGCCCTGCACACTGCCGGATACCTCGTCATGAGCTGATTCGTCATGAGCTGAGCACCCGAGCACCCGAGCACCCGATTCACACTGGGAGAATCCATATGCCAGGCGCGATCTACGCCGAAGGTCTGGTGAAGACCTTCGGTGATGTGCGGGCCCTGGACGGGGTGGACCTCGATGTACCCGAGGGAACCGTCCTGGGCCTGCTCGGCCCCAACGGCGCGGGCAAGACCACGACCGTCCGGGTCCTGACCACCCTCCTCCAGCCCGACAGCGGAACGGCCACCGTCGCCGGGATCGACGTACTGAAGCACCCCAACGAGGTCCGGCGTTCGATAGGCCTCTCCGGCCAGTTCGCGGCCGTCGACGAATACCTCACCGGCCGTGAGAACCTCCAGATGGTCGGCCGGCTCTACCAGATGAGCTCCAAGGCGGCGAAGGCCCGCGCGGGCGAACTGCTCGACCGCTTCAACCTCGCCGATGCCGCCGACCGCACCGCCAAGACCTACTCGGGCGGTATGCGCCGCCGCCTCGACCTCGCCGCCGCCCTGGTCGTCCGCCCGCCGGTGATGTTCATGGACGAGCCGACCACAGGCCTCGACCCCCGCAACCGCCAGGCCCTGTGGGACGTCATCGAGGAGCTGGTGGCCGGCGGCACCACCCTGCTGCTCACCACCCAGTACCTGGAGGAGGCCGACCGGCTCGCCCACGACATCTGCGTGGTCGACCACGGCCGGGTCATCGCCCGCGGCACCTCGGACCAGCTCAAGGCCCAGACGGGCGGCGAGCGGGTGGAGGTCGTGGTCCACGACCCGGCGCACATCCCGGCCGCCCGCGCCGTACTGGCCGGCTTCGGCAAGGGCGAGACCACGGTCGAGGAGCACACCCGCAAGCTCACCGTCCCGGTGAGCGGCGGCGCCAAGCTGCTCGCCGAGGTCATCCGGGACCTGGACGGGCAGGGCATCGAGATCGACGACATCGGCCTGCGCCGCCCGACCCTCGACGACGTGTTCATCTCCCTCACCGGTCATGCGACCGCGCTCACCGAGGAGGCGGCGGCGTGACCATCACCAAGGACACCGCCGGCAACGCCACCGCCGCGCCGTTTGCGCCCCGCCCGCGCGGCGGGGTGGTCCAGTCCGTCAGCGACTCGCTGGTCATCGCCCAGCGCAACCTCATCCGGATGTCCCGCATCCCCGAAATGATCATCTTCGGCGTGATCCAGCCGGTGATGTTCGTCGTGCTCTTCAGCTACGTCTTCGGCGGTTCGATCAGCGTCGGCGGCAACACCTCGCCCCAGGCCTACCGGGAATTCCTGATGGCGGGCATCTTCGCCCAGACGGTCACCTTCGCCACGGCCGGAGCGGGCGCGGGCATCGCCGACGACATGCACAAGGGCCTGATCGACCGCTTCCGGTCGCTGCCCATGGCCCGCGGCGCGGTCCTCACCGGGCGCACCCTGGCGGACCTCGTACAGACCACCCTCACCCTGGTGGTGCTGGCGGTCGTCGCGCTGCTCGTCGGCTGGCGCACCCACGAGAGCCTCCCCGAGGTGCTGGCCGGCTTCGCCCTGCTGCTGCTCCTCGGGTACGCGTTCTCCTGGATCGGGGCGTTGATCGGCCTGTCGGTCCGCACCCCGGAGGCGGCCACCTCGGGCGGCCTGATCTGGCTCTTCCCGCTGACGTTCATCTCGATCGCGTTCGTCCCCTCCGACAACATGCCGACCTTCCTGCGGCACATCGCGGAGTGGAACCCCTTCAGCGCGACCGTCCAGGCGGCCCGTGAGCTGTTCGGCAACCTGCCGCCGGGGTACGAGGCGCCGCAGGCCTGGCCGATGCAGCACCCGGTGCTCGCGTCGATCCTCTGGTCCGTACTGATCATCGTGTTCTTCCGGACCCTGGCGGTCCGCAAGTACCGCTCGGCCACCGCCTGAGGGCGGCCCGGCACATGCGAAGGCCCCCACCGGCAGCGGTGGGGGCCCTTGCGGTGCTTGCGTTCCTTGCGTTCCGTGGTGCGCGGAAGGAGGGGGTGATCAGCCGGTGAAGGGCTTGACGTCGAGGATCCGGACCGAGGCCGTCTTGCCGTTCGGCAGCTCGTACTCGGCGTCCTCGCCGGTCTTCTTGCCCATGACACCGGAGCCCAGCGGGGACTGCGGCGAGTACGTCTCGAAGTTCGAGGACGCGTACTCGCGCGAGGCCAGCAGGAACTCCATCGTGTCGTCCGGGTCGCCGTCGAAGGCGATGGTCACGACCGTGCCGGGCGCGACGACCCCGTCGGACGCGGGCGCCGTGCCGACCTTGGCGTTCTCCAGGAGCTGGGTGAGCTGGCGGACGCGCAGTTCCTGCTTGCCCTGCTCTTCCTTGGCCGCGTGGTAACCGCCGTTCTCCCGGAGGTCACCCTCCTCGCGGGCAGCCGCGATCTTGGTGGCGATCTCCGTACGTGCGGGACCAGACAGGTATTCCAGCTCGGCCTTGAGCTGGTCGTACGCCTCCTGGGTCAGCCAGGTGACGCTCTCGCTCGTCTGGGTCACAGGTGCTCCTCGTCGGTACAGGGGACTTCATGGCCGCGCACGCGATGGGGCAGTGCGGGCGAAACCACGAGCCTAACAATTCGGGAAGAAAAGGGGGAGGACACGGTGTGTATGAAGTGTGTCATTGCCGGTCGCCGCACGGATTCCGCGCGGTTTCTGCGATGCGCGCACTGCTCCGAACGGGTGTGCGCGTCGGCGGGCAGGGCCGGGTCGCGGGGTCCGGGTCACCGGGCCGGGGCGGGGCCTCGGCGGGGGCTAGCGGGCCGAGCCGGCCGGCTGGCAGCCGACGAGCTCGATCATCGTCGCCCGCTTCGTGGTCTTCAGGGAGACCATCTCGTCGAGCCGCTTCTCCGGCCGGTCGAAGGTGAAGTCGGCGCGGCCGACCTCGGCGTGCTCCTCGTCCTGGGAGCTCAGGGTGCAGACGCCGGCGACCCCGGCCTCCTTGCGGATCTCCAGGTGGACCTGCACCTCGGAGTCCGACACCACCTCGTACTTGATCACCTCGGCGCTGACGCTCTGCCCGGCCACGTAGTCCCAGCCGATCCAGCCGACCACGCCCAGCAGGGCCACACCCAGCACGGATCCGACGATCTTGAGCTTGCGGTCCGCACTCGCGTCCGCGGAACGGCCGTACCGGCCCTCGGGCAGGCCTTCTCGCACCGAGCTCATGATCAATCCTCTCCTCCGGGGCCCCGGAATTTTCCGTCCCCCGATTCGGTCACTATAGAAGTCGCCTGTCGTGCCGAATCACAGAGGATCCTGTCTTGACCGAGCAGCTTCGACTGATGGCCGTCCATGCCCACCCCGACGACGAGTCGAGCAAGGGTGCGGCCACCATGGCCAAGTACGTGTCCGAGGGGGTGCCGGTCATGGTCGTCACCTGCACCGGTGGTGAGCGCGGCTCGATCCTCAACCCCAAGCTCCAGGGCGACAAGTACATCGAGGAGAACATCCACGAGGTGCGCCGCAAGGAGATGGACGAGGCCCGCGAGATCCTCGGCGTCGAGCAGGAATGGCTCGGCTACGTCGACTCCGGCCTGCCGGAGGGCGACCCGCTGCCGCCGCTGCCCGACGGCTGCTTCGCCCTGGAGGACGTGGACGAGGCCGCCGGCCGTCTGGTGCGGAAGATCCGCGCCTTCCGGCCGCAGGTCGTCACCACGTACGACGAGAACGGCGGCTACCCGCACCCCGACCACATCATGACCCACAAGATCACGATGGTGGCCTTCGACGGCGCGGCGGACACCGAGAAGTACCCGGAGGCCGAGTTCGGGGCGCCGTACCAGCCGCAGAAGCTCTACTACAACCAGGGCTTCAACAAGCCGCGCACCATCGCGCTGCACAACGCGCTGCTGGACCGCGGCATGGAGTCCCCCTACGGGGAGTGGCTGGAGCGCTGGAAGGAATTCGAGCGCAAGGAGCGGACCCTGACCACGCACGTGCCGTGCGCGGACTTCTTCGAGATCCGCGACAAGGCGCTGATCGCGCACGCTACACAGATCGACCCCGACGGGGGCTGGTTCCGCGTCCCGATGGACATCCAGAAGGAGGTCTGGCCGACGGAGGAGTACGAGCTGGCGAAGTCGCTCGTCGACACTTCCCTCCCCGAGGACGACCTCTTCGCGGGCATCCGGGAGAATGCGTAGCCATGAGCGCTACGCAGGCAGCTGTGACCCACTTCCTTCCGCTGGCCGCCGACACCTTCGACAAGAACAAGGTGACGCCGGGCGTCCTCGGTTTCCTCGTGTTCGCGGCACTCGCCGTCGGTGTCTGGGCCCTGATGAAGTCGATGAACCGGCACATGGGCCGCGTCGACTTCGACGAGACCCCGGCGACGGCGTCGGCCCCGGCCGCCGCCACGCCAGACAAGTCCTAGCGCCGGCTCCCGGCCCGCCCCGAAAACGGGTGGGCCGGCGGGCCGCCGCGCGTGCATGATCGGCCGGTGAGCCGAAGCAGCGGAACCACCGGAACCAGCGGAACCACCGGTACCAGCGGAATACCAAGCACCTTCGACCCGGACACGGTCTTCGCACCGCTGCGCGGGCTCCGGGTGCGGGACATCCTGCTCCCGGGCTTCATCGACCGCGACCGGCCGCTGCCCTGGTTCCAGCCCATGCCGCACGCGGTCTACTTCGCCCCGGACGAAGCCGACGACGGGTACGTCCGGGTGGCCGACGTGCCCGACGAAGGGCAGCTCACCCTGTGCCGGGTGGCGGAGCCCAGCTGGCCGCCACAACTGGCCGACCTCGAGGGCGACGAGTTCGCCGTCGGCTCCTGCGGCACGGACCACCTCGGCACGGACGGCCACGCCCTCCCTCTGACCCGGGTCCGCTACGCCCTGGACGAGGTGTCCGACCGCCTCCCCGGCGCCTTCCGCTGCGCCGAGTTCACCTTCGGCCCCGCCCGGGTCTTCCTCGACCCGATGAACTACTTCGGCATCCGCATCCAGGGAGCGGCCGGCTACGAAGAATGCCTCACCGCTCGCCGCACCCGCACCGACCTAGGCCCGGTCCGAGAACACACCTGGACCCCATAACCACCGCCATGGCCTACGGCCCGTGACCGCCTGACCCCGGAACTCGAGCCCGGAGCCCGCAGCCGGTGGCCCGGAAGCCCATGGCCTGCGGCCGGTGGCGCGGAAGCCCATGGACTACGGCCCGTGGCCCGGAAGCCGCGACCTACGGTCCGGAACCCGCGGCTCGGAAGCCCGGACCCCGTGTCCGCCGGAGCCTGGAGGCTCGGGCTCGCGGCCCGGAGCCGGTGGCCCAAAACCCCGCATCCCGCGGCCGGTGACCCCGGAACCCCATGGCCTGCGGCCGGTGGCCCGGAAGCCCATGGACTACGGCCCGTGGCCCGGAAACCCGCGGCCTACGGCCCGGAACCCGCGGTTCGGGAGCCCGGACCCCGTGCCGGCCCGGAGCCCGGAGGCCCGGGCTCGCGGCCCGGAGCCCGCGCCGGTGGCCCGGAGCCCGGGGCCGGGGCCGGCGGGGCCCGGAAGGCGCAGCCGGCTCGCGTGGGTCAGCCCGAAGGCGTTGGTACTGGCACCCCCATGATCTCCCGCGAGTGCCGGTTCGGAATCATCTGCAGGCGCCACGCCTGCCAGCCCTCCGCCGGGTCCACCCCCCGCGCCAGGATCAGCGCGTACGCCTCCGCGCAGTCCTCCAGGCGCGGATCCCGCAGCGGATGCGGCGCGGCGGTGAGCTCGGCCAGCTCCCGGCCGGCCGCCTCCGCCTCCGCCGCGTACGGCAGCAGGGTGCACCGCAGGAATCGCGCCCAGTCCTCGCCCCGCCGGTCCCCGTACGAGGCGAACAGCCGGGCCGCCTCCTCGCACAGCGCCAGCGCCTGCGGGATCCGCGCATTGCCGGCGTCCACCACCGCCAGCTCCAGGGAGGTCCACGCCTCCCCGTGTGCCAGCCCGATCCGGCGGAAGTCCGCCTTCGCGTCCACCAGCAGCTGCCGCGCGAACCCCGAGTTCCGCAGATTGCCGGTCTGCGCCGCGCGCTGGTCGCGGGTCACCCGGCCCGAATGGTGCCGGGCGCACGCCAGCCCGTACACATCCCGCATCCGCGAGAACATCGCCCGCGCCCGCTCCAGCTCCCGCACCGCCGGGTCCCGCTCGCCCCGCTCCTCCAGCGCCTGCCCCAGGTAGTACAGCGACCACGCCTCGCCCCGCGCGTCCTCCGCCTCGCGGTGCCGCACCTGCGCCTCCCGCAGCCGGTCCGCCGCCTCCGACGGATCCCCGCCGACCAGCCGGGCCCGCCCCAGCTGGGTCAGCGCCCACGCCTCACCGCGGGCATCGCGCGTCCGCCCGTACAGATCCAGCGCCAGCCGGAACTCCGACTCGGCCGCCGGCACGTCGTCCATCCGCAGGTACACCTGGCCGCGCTGGAAGTGCGCCCACGCCTCCCCGTGCACGCTCTCGCTCTCCCGGTGCAGCGCCAGGGACTCCTCCAGCAGCGACAGCGCCTCCGCCAGATGCGCCAGGTCCCGCTCCACCGCCGCCAGCGCGTGCATCGCCCACGCCCGGTCGCCCGCCAGCTCCTCCGCCGCCTGCATCGCGATCGCCTCGCGGATCTTCGCGCCCGCCTCCGGCAGGTGCCCCTGGTGGTGCAGGGTGATCCCCAGCGACACCAGCGCCCGTGCCGCGCCCGCCTGCTGGTTGGCCTCGCGGAACCGGTCCACCACCTCCGTCAGCGTGGTCCGCGCCTTGTCCAGCTCACCCAGCTGCCGCGCCGCAATGCCCGTACGCCACTGCACCGACCGCACCAGCAGCCCCTGGCCGGCCTCCACCGCCTGGGTCAGCTCGTTGATCTCGCCCAGCCGGTACAGGTCCCCGCGCAGCAGGCAGTAGTCGCACAGGGCCCCGAGCAGATCCAGTACCGCCCGCTGGTCCACGCCCTCGGTGTGCCGCAGCGCGGCCGTGATGAAGCTCGACTCGTCGTCCAGCCAGCGCAGCGCCGCGGCCGGCGAACCGAACCCGTGGCCGTCGAACTGGTCCGCCCGGGTCGAGGTCTTCCCGTCGACCATCCGGATCACTGCGTCGGCGAGCTGCGCGTAGTTCCGGATCAGCCGCTCGTGCGCCGCGTTCAGGGCCTCCCGGTCGGTGGCCTGCAGCTGTCTGGTGGCCGCGTACGAGCGCACCACGTCGTGCATCCGGAACCGGTCGCCGCGCACCCGGTCGATCAGCCCCGCCCGCCACAACTCCTCCAGCGCCTGCCGGGCCGCCGGTTCCGGTACGTCCAGCAGCGCGGCGGCGGCTGCAGCACCCAGCGAAGCCCGCCCGGCCAGCGGCAGGCGCAGCAGCAGCCGGCCGGCCTGCTCACCGAGCTCCCCATCCGCAATCCCCAACGCCCGCTCAGCCGGCCCGGCCCCGGCCCGCCGCGCGGCCCCGGCTCCGGTCCCGGGCCCTGCCCCGGCCTGCTCCCCGGCCCGGGCTCCGGCCTGCTGCGCGGCCCCGGTCCCGGCTCCGGCCCGGGCTCCGGCTGCGGCCTGCTGCGCGGCTCCGGTCCCGACCCCGGCCCCGGGCCCTGCCCCGCCTCCGGCCCCGGCCTGCTGCGCGGCCTTGGCCCCTGCCGCGGCCGGGGGCTCCGCCGCCGGCCCGGCACGCATCGCCTCCGCCAGGTCGCCGGCGTCCCGCCGGGCCAGCAGCGGCCCCAGCATGCGCAGCGCGAGCGGCAGCCCGCCGGCCGCCTCCGCGACGACCGCCTCCGGAGCCCCGGCCGCCACCCCTTCCGTCCCCGGCGCCGCAGGCGCCCCACGCATGGCCGATCTGACCAGCTCCGCCGCCTCCGCCGCCCCCAGCCGCGCCACCTCCAGCCGGTGCACCCAGGCCGGCAGGTCCGCCGGCAGCTCCAGCGGCTCCCGGCAGGTCACCAGCACCAGCGAATCCGAACGCGCCGGCAGCAGCGCCCGCACCTGCTCCCCGTCCACCGCATCGTCCAGCACGATCGCCACCGCCAGCCCCTGTACCTGCTGGTGGTACAACTCGCCCAGCCGCCGCAGCTGTTGATCCGGCGAGGACCGCTCCCGGAACAGCAACTGCTCCCGCGGCGCCCCCAGCCGGTTCAGCAGATGCAGCAGCGCCTCCCGGGTCGGCAGCGGAGACTCCCCGCCCGGCCGCCCGCCCCGCAGGTCCACCACGCACGCACCCCGGTACTGGTCCCTCAGGTGGTGCGCCACCCGAACCGCCAGCGCCGTCCGGCCCACCCCCGGCTCCCCGTGCAGCAGCACCACGACCGGCCGGGTCTCCGTACTGGCCCGCGCCGCCTGCACCCACTGCGCGATCCGGGTGATCTCCGACCGTCGGCCCGTGAACCCGCCCGACAGCTCCGGCAGTTGCCCGAAGCTCTGCTCCAGCACGCTCCGCCGACGGGCCTCCGCACTGCGATCCACCCCCCGCAACTGAGGCGACGCGGCCGGCTTCACCCCGCGCGACACCCGGGACGCCGCCGCCACCTTCCGCTGCTGCTCCAGGAACGGCCGGATCCCCCGCACCTCCAGCGCCGACAGCCACTGCAGCTTCAACTGCTCCGGCCCGCCCGGCTGGCCCAGTGCCCCGGCCCGGCGGTGCGCGGCCGGCAGGTGGGTCGCCGTCACCTTCGCGACCGTCGCCACCGCGCCGGCCGCCCCGACCAGCGCACCCGCACCCAGCGAGGTCCCAGCCTCCACCCCGAGCGCCAGATCCGCACCGAAGGCCACCACCGCGGCAACCGCGGTCACCAGCACGGCCGTCGACGCATTGCCCCGACGGAACGCATCCCCGAGCGACTGCTCCCCGTCCGCCGCCGCGTCCAGCGCCCGTACGTACGCCTCGTACTCCACCGCGGCACTCGCCGCCAGCGCATCCAAGGCCTCCCTGGCCCGCGCCAGCAACGCCTCCCGGTCGATCACCGGCCCCGCCGCACCGGCCCGCCGGACCTCCTCATCGACGGCCCGCACCAGCACCCGCTCCGCCTCGCTCCGATGGCTGTCCCGCATCAGCATCCCCCTCCGAGCGCTCCGGTAGAGCTCCCCAGTGTCCTGCCCGTCCCGCGAGAGCGCGAGAGAATCTGAGCTAGTTCAGAGGGAGTTGAACCCGTAGGCGATCGGGGCATCCACCTGCCAGCGCCTGACGCACTACCCGCCCTGCGGGGTGGCCGACCTCGCCGCCTACGACCGCCCCCGCGGCGCCCGCCATCCCGGTCCGCGAGCGCGGTGTTTGTACCTTGATGGCTGTTCTAGTCTTGGCCCCGTAGACCAAGAGGGGGCGGGATGCCGAAGGTGCCTGAAAGTCGGCGCGTTGGGCGTATGGCAGTGAATGAGGTGCGTGCACTGCTGGAGCGGCATGGGCACATCGTGCAGGAGGTCGACGGCGGTAACGACCACGGCGAGGATTTGCACGTCACCTTCGTGCAGAACGACCAGCGAACAGCGGACTCCGTGGCCGTGCAGGTCAAGGGTGGGGTCTCGACGCGTACCAGGAGGGGACATCGCGTCCGAGTCGGGGATCACGGGGGCAATTGGCGCGACGGTAGCCTTCCGGTGCTCTGCGTAGTCCATGATCCTGAGCGGGGCGGCCTCTTCTGGGCCAATGCGACCCGTCAGCTCCGACGAGCCGAAGCGCTGCGCAAGACCTTGAAGTCTGTTGTTGTCTCACGGGAGTCCGTGCTGGACGACGCCAGCATCGGGACTTTCGTGCAGAGCATGCGGAACTCCCTGGTTTGGGAACGTCAAGGGCTTGGCCGGTGGGCGGACATGGCAGACGTCGAGTTCGCTCCGAACGACATCGTCAAACCCTTCGAGAACGAGTGCGGCGAACCCATGATCTTCTGGCAGCGGCGTGGGGAACCATTCGCAGTCTTGCTTCATCATGATCTTGACTGGGAACCCGTGCGCGTTCAGGAGCGGATGCTCCGCTTCGATCCCATCCCGGTGATCGGCAGTGTCATCCTCGACAGTGCGGAAGCACACTGGCTCATGGGGTGCTTCCAATCCACGGAGTGGTGGCGTCGACCGGTCGAGCAGAGTGACCTCGCCTGACCTCTGGCGGGTCTCCTTGGAGGTTCCAGCGAGTTGCCGCCTTCCCGTGGACATCAACGGCGCTGGTGTAGCGGCCGCGTGGGCTGGTTGCTCACGTCCGCGACGGCTTGGGCAAAGACACGGAAGGCCGAGACCCGCCCGGGGTTGCTCAGGCCGCGCAGCGCTGACAAGAAGCCGACCAGAAGGACCAGCGGGTAGATGGCGCGCTGGAGGGTGAGTACACCGGCGCAGATCACGGTAGACAGCAGTGCCACGGTCACGATGAGAGCCCTTTCGGAGTGTCAGGGCACCGACTGGTGCGCTGACACTCATACAAGGATGCGCGGTACCGGAACTCCGAGGCGCTCATTGCACCAGGGCACTCAAAGTGCCTGGTCAGACAGGTAGCGTCCGGAGTTCCGGTCCGGATGCGCGCTACCAGGGTCGTGTCAATGCACGAACCCTCGGGTCGGATCGCGAGGCGGCATGTTCCCGAACTCCTCGAACCACCCTTCGGGCCGCAGGTCTCCGATGCCCATGCGTCGGTTGAGCGGGTCGTCGGGGTGTTCCAAGCCTTGCATCGCCGGGTCGTAGAGGAAGAGGACATCATGGTCCTGAAAGAGCAGATCCGAACAGATGGGCCAGTCGTAGTCGCCCCGCTGCTCGGGCAGCCCTCGGGTGAACTCAGCCACCAGATCCGGTTCATCACATGTCATTGCCGAAGCGCTCTGCAAGGCAAAGTGGAGTGCCAGTTCCTCTGCCGTGCAGCGTGGTTCAGGGGAACGTCCGAGAGCGATGTCTTCGTTGAGATCGTCCAGGGCTCTTAGTACCCTGCGCCGCCAAGATCGTGACTGGCTCCATGTGGACGCCGGCAAGCATGCGAAGAAGATCCCAAAGCCTTTCGGGGAGATCGGCTGGTCACCCAGTTCATCCAACTCGTCGTGAGCCATATCGGCGAGGATCTCCAGGTTGCAGCTGAGCATGCGCGATGTGCGCGGCGTCATCTGCCAGGGTTCTTCGCCCTGCTCATCCCATTCGATGTCTGGGTCCCAGGTTTCCGAACCTAGCTCGTGGCCCTCTTCGGGCCTGTAGATTCCCGGTTCATTGAAGGATGCGATCGATACCGCATCTCCGCCCTCTGCAGCGCGGACATACCACTCATGGGCTTCGTCGTTTTGCCCGCGCCGTTGGGCGATCACACCTCGGAGTCGCATGGCAAGAGCATCCTCCTGGGCTGCGGCCCTCTCGTAGCAGGCCGCTGCTTCGTCCCATCGTCCTTCAATCTCGTGCAGGACGCCAAGAACTCGGGCCTGCAATGGAGTTCCTGTCTCACATACCGCCCGGTACCACGAGGACCAGGTGTGTTTCGGACGTCGTTCGCGCTGTACGAACCCAAGGTCGTGCATAGCGATATGGTCACCTCTGGCCGCCAGTGGAGAGAAGCAGCGCTCTGCGAGCACCAGGCGGCCGAAGCGGAAGGCAGACCGTCCGACAGGCAGCAGTTCGCTACCGCCGTTCGCGTGCGTGACTGCCGCCTCCCATACCTCGTCAGGGATGTCCGCCGCTTCGACGGCGCTGGCAGTGGCATCCACGAGGTAGTCGAATGGCCGCCAGGCTTCTGCGGTATCTGTGGCAACCAGCATTCCCGCTACACCGAACTGGATCTCGGTCGCCCACATCAGAGCCTGCTCGGAGCTCTCGGCTCGGAGACGCGAGGCTTCCCCGGCAGAGAGATAATACGTAGACAGCGCCAGCAGGGTCTCGGTGGGCAGAGGAGTGGAGATACCTGCTCGCGCAAGGTCGATAGCTGCCTGAACCAGGGCTGCCCCACGGGGGTGGCCTTTCGGCTGACGTCTGGCTGTTAGGAACTCTTCGAGTAATTTAGGCCCGGCTGCGAGGTATTCCGCGATGCCGTGAACGCCGTGATGGCGGGCTGCGTCAGCGAGACGCATATCAGGATTCGGGTTCGCAAGGTGCGCGCGGAGTCTGCTCATTTCCGCCTTGGACCACTGTCGGTCCAGTATGAGGGGATCGATGAGGTTCAGGACCCGGGATCCCAGGCGGCGCGCAGACGCCGCGCCAGCTTCCGTGCCTCTCAATGCGCGCTCACTGTAATTGCCGTATGCCTCGGAACGTATGGTGGCCATGACCACAACCCGTTGCTCCAGGAGCGCGGACAACATGCCTTGATCGAGGCCGCCAGGGAGGAGGAAGTGGTCGAGGTCGTCCAGCCAGAGCACCCACTTCCGACGGGCGGGCCTCGGTAACGATATATGCGATAGCACGGGGCTCAGGTCGCTTGCCGCAGGTGGTGCAATGATCCAGTGATCGGACAGTTCGCGTCGTACAGCCTCGAAGGCGCACCGTGATTTTCCGGCCGTGGACTCGCCGACCAATAGGACGAGGCCACCGTTCTCCCTGGCTTCAACCAGTTGAGCCGAGACCGCGCTGTCCGCGTCCCGTGGCACATAGGTCGGTAGTGGAGGAGCACCCTCGAGGCGACTCGTTCGGTGAACGCCCAGTTCCAGCGGCTGGGCGTCAGCCACCGGGAGGATCGGGATCCGGATTGCGCCTACCGTGATGTGACGCGATTCTTCCTGTGCCGGAGTGGGAGTCTTGGCTCTCGCCGAGCGCAGTAGGCGATCCCAAACTGCCGGGTCGGCGAGTGCGGAAGGGAGGGCGATATTTCGCTGCCGAGCCAAGGTGTCGACTGCACGGAGAAACTCTCGAAAGAGCTTATTCGTCGGTATGTGCTTTCCGCTTCGCCAGTCGCTGATGCGTTGCACGGACAGGGAAGTTCGCCCAAGGCGATCCCTGCTCGCAGAGCAGATGGCGGCTGGCTTAGGGGAGCCGGTCGCGGCGAAAAGAGCCTCCAGGTGCTCCCGGAATTTCCGCTTTCCCGTGTGCTCAGCCATGACGGAATGATCTTCCAGCGCTGTCAGACGGCTCCCAGGTCGACAGTGACGGAGAAGGGCGCGGCAGCCTTGATCGCGCCGGTGAACATCTCGCCGTCCCTGTAAGCCTTGGTGGCGGGATCGAGGACGTAGGTGTAGATGATGGGGACACCAGTGGCGGCCTGCTCGACCCGCCAGTAGAAGGGGATGCCGGCCTTGGCGTACTGGTCCACCTTCACGATCCGGTCCGTGGTTTCCGAACCGGGCGACACGACCTCGACGACCAGGAGTACGTGCTCGGGGCGGGTAGGTGCGAGGTCGATGGTCTCCGCCCGGTAGACGATGACGTCCGGACGGCGGTTGGTGAGCGGAACGTCCTGCAGGCGGACGTCGAAGTCCGTGTCGGCGTTCCAGTCCGGGCCCGCGGCGGCGTCCAGGGCATTGGCCAGGATTCGGGCCAGCCGGTTGTGCCGTTTGGAGGCGCTCGGGCTCACGACGACCATTCCGTCCACGATCTCGATGCCGGCGCACTGCTCCTCGGACCAGGAGTCGTACTGTTCCGCGCTGATCTGCGTATGCATCCACGCGGGCGCCACCATCTCGGCGGTCATGGTGTACCTCCTTTGAGGAGCCTCGGCAGGTCCAGCGCTGCTGGGCCCAGCCTACTGTTCCGAGGTGTCGGCCCGCCCGACTCGGAGGAACGCCGGGAAAAGTTCGACGCCGACTCTGAGGGGAAGTGGCCGCCCGCCACGCGATGGCTCACACGTGCAATTCGGCCAAGCGAGGCGGGCTCGCGAGGGTTTCGTCGGTTGCGCCAGGCGCTGTGAGAGGCTGGGCCGTATGAACCGGTTGGCTGGTGTGACCTCGCCTTATTTGCTTCAGCACGCTGACAATCCGGTCGACTGGTGGCCCTGGTCGGCGGAGGCGTTCGAGGAAGCGCGGCAGCGTAATGTGCCCGTTCTGCTATCGGTCGGCTACTCCGCGTGCCACTGGTGCCATGTCATGGCGCACGAGTCCTTCGAGGACGAGCTGACCGCCGCCTATATGAACGAGCACTTCGTCAACATCAAGGTCGACCGCGAAGAACGCCCCGACGTCGATGCCGTCTACATGGAGGCCGTGCAGGCCGCCACCGGCCAGGGCGGGTGGCCCATGACGGTGTTCCTCACCGCCGATGCCGAGCCCTTCTACTTCGGGACCTACTTCCCCCCGGAGCCCCGGCACGGGATGCCCTCCTTCATGCAGGTCCTCGAAGGGGTGCGGACCGCCTGGGTCGGGCGGCCCGAGGAGGTGGCCGAGGTGGCGCGGAAGATCGTGCAGGATCTGGCCGGGCGGCAGTTGGACTACGGGCGGGCCGGGGTGCCGGGGCCCAAGGAGATGGCGCAGGCGCTGCTCGGGCTGACCCGGGAGTACGACCCCACGCACGGCGGGTTCGGCGGGGCGCCGAAGTTTCCGCCGTCCATGGTGATCGAGTTCCTGCTGCGGCACCACGCCCGGACCGGGGCCGAGGGCGCGCTGCAGATGGCCGCGGACACCTGTGAGGCGATGGCCCGGGGCGGGATCTACGACCAGCTCGGCGGCGGGTTCGCGCGGTACTCGGTGGACCGGGAGTGGGTGGTCCCGCACTTCGAGAAGATGCTCTATGACAATGCGCTGCTCTGCCGGGCGTACGCGCACCTCTGGCGGGCCACCGGCTCCGAGCTGGCCCGGCGGGTTGCGTTGGAGACCGCCGACTTCATGGTGCGGGAGCTGCGGACCGAGCAGGGCGGGTTTGCCTCCGCGCTCGATGCCGACAGTGACGACGGCACCGGCCGGCATGTGGAGGGCGCGTACTACGCCTGGAGTGCCGCGGAGCTGCGCGAGGTACTGGGGGAGGCCGACGGGGAGCTGGCCGTCGGGTACTTCGGGGTGACCGAGGAGGGGACCTTCGAGCACGGGACGTCGGTGCTGCAGCTGCCGCAGGACGGGCCGGCGGCCGACGGGGAGCGGATCGAGGGGATCAGGGCGCGGCTGCTGGCGGCGCGGGCCGGGCGGCCGGCGCCCGGGCGGGACGACAAGGTGGTGGCGGCCTGGAACGGGCTGGCGATCGCCGCGCTCGCCGAGTGCGGGGCCTACTTCGAGCGGCCGGACCTCGTCGAGCGGGCCACCGAGGCCGCGGATCTGCTGGTGCGGGTGCACTTCGACGCCACGGCCGGCCGCGCCCGGCTGTACCGGACGAGCAAGGACGGCAAGGTCGGCGGCAATGCCGGGGTGTTGGAGGACTACGGCGATGTCGCCGAGGGGTTCCTCACCCTGGCGGGGGTCACCGGTGAGGGGGTCTGGCTGGAGTTCGCCGGGTTCCTGGTCGATCTGGTGCTCGACCGGTTCGTCGCCGAGGACGGCACGCTGTACGACACGGCGCACGATGCGGAGCAGTTGATCCGACGACCGCAGGACCCGACCGACAATGCGGCCCCGTCCGGTTGGACGGCCGCGGCGGGCGCGTTGCTGTCGTACGCGGCGCACACCGGCTCGGAGGCGCATCGCACGGCGGCCGAGCGGGCGCTCGGGGTGGTGCATGCGCTGGGTCCGCGCGTCCCGCGCTTCATGGGGCACGGGCTGGCGGTCGCGGAGGCGTTGCTGGACGGGCCGCGGGAGGTGGCGGTGGTGGGTCATCCGGACGATCCGGCGACGGCCGCGTTGCACCGGACGGCGTTGCTGGGGACGGCTCCTGGGGCTGTGGTGGCGGTGGGCCTGCCTCAGGGTGCGGGGGCGGGGGACGGGGAGTTCCCTCTTCTGGCTGAGCGCACACTCGTTCGCGACCTTCCCACGGCGTATGTGTGTCGACATTTCGTCTGCGCGCGGCCTACGACGGATCCGATCGAACTGGCGGGGCAGTTGGGTGTGCTTCGTCCCTGAAGCTCCCGGAGTAGCGTCAATTCCGCTTGATTCCCCCTGAGTTCGGAAACGTGGTTTTTATCTGAGGACCGTCTGACTTTCACGTTCTCTGCCTAATCTCTAGTCTTCGGGAGATCCGATTCGGGATCTCGGGATCGCGCACTGGGGGGTGCGCTGCTGGGGGACGGTGGAGGGGTAGCGGCGGGCCGGGGGGCCCGCCCGTCAGGCCGCCAGGCCGACAGGCTTTCCTCCGGGGGGTTCAGACGTCGTTGCGGTCTCGCGGCCTTGCGGCCTTGCGGGGCCGCGGCATGGCCACGGCATGCCTGTGGGGGGACCATTTGTACGCGTCTGTGTTTATTGCTGCCATTTCGCTGGCGCTCTTCTGGATGGCCGCGTTCACGCTCTGGTGGCAGATGCATGCGTGGCGCACGCCCGAGACGCTCGCCGCGACCCGTTTCGACCGGCCCGACGGCGGCGGACGGCTCGCGTTCTCACTGCTCCTGCCGGCCCGCCACGAACAGGCCGTGCTGGAGCACACCATCGACCGGCTGCTCGAATCGAGCCACGCCGACTACGAGATCATCGTGATCGTCGGCCACGATGACCCCGAGACCGCGGCGGTGGCCGAACGCGCCGCCGCCCGCGCACCCGAAAGGGTCCGGGTGGTCACCGACCACCACGAGTCGAAGAACAAGCCCAAGGCCCTCAACACCGCGCTCCCGCACTGCCGGGGCGACATCGTCGGGGTCTTCGACGCTGAGGACCAGGTCCACCCCGAGCTCCTCGCCCATGTCGACCACGCCTTCCGCTCCACCGGCGCCGACGTCGTCCAGGGCGGGGTCCAGCTCATCAACTTCCACTCCAGCTGGTACAGCCTGCGCAACTGCCTGGAGTACTTCTTCTGGTTCCGTTCCCGGCTGCACCTGCACGCACAGAAGGGGTTCATCCCGCTCGGCGGCAACACCGTCTTCGTCCGCACCGAGGTGCTGCGCGAGGCCGGCGGCTGGGACCAGAACTGCCTGGCCGAGGACTGCGACCTCGGGGTGCGGCTGTCCTCTGTCGGCAAGAAGGTGGTCGTCGCCTACGACTCCGACATGGTGACCCGCGAGGAGACCCCGGGCTCCCTGGTCAGCCTGCTCAAGCAGCGCACCCGCTGGAACCAGGGCTTCCTCCAGGTCTACCGCAAGAAGGACTGGCAGCAGCTGCCCGGCCGCGGCCAGCGCTGGCTGGCCCGCTACACCCTGATGACCCCGTTCATGCAAGCCGCCTCCGGGGTGATCATCCCGCTGAATTTCGCCGTCGCGGTCTTCCTCGACGTACCCGTCGGGATCGCGATCATCACCTTCCTGCCCCTGATCGCAGCGATGGTGACCTTCGTCTTCGAGATCGTCGGACTGCACGACTTCGGCCGCCAGTACGGCCTGCGCGTGCGCTTCGTGCACTACCTCAAACTCGTCGTCGGCGGCCCGTTCTACCAGGTCATGCTGGCCGGCGCCGCGATCCGCGCGGTCTGGCGGGAGCAGCGCGGACGCAACGAGTGGGAGCTCACCAGCCATGTCGGTGCGCACCTCGCCACCGCCACGACCTCTGCCCGAGAGGACAGCCACCAGTGACCGCCACCCTGCCCACGGCCACTGATCCCCAGTCCGCCGTCGCTGCCGTCGCCGTCGTCGATCCGGTCCGCCCCGCCGATCCGGCGCCGGCACCCCGGCCCCGCCCGGCCGTGCCCGTCCGGCCGCTCGTACGCTTCCGCTCCTCCCGCCCCGATCTGCTGCTCTGCGGGGTCCTGCTGCTGGTGATCCTGCTGGTCCAGGGCTGGAACATCACCGCCTTCCCGGCCCTGTCCGACGACGAGGGCACCTACCTCGCGCAGGCCTGGGCGGTCCAGCAGGGCGAGGGGCTGGCCCACTACACCTACTGGTACGACCATCCGCCGCTCGGCTGGATCCAGATCGCCGGCCTCACCTGGCTGCCCTCCCTCTTCGTCCCCGAGTCGATGACCGTCGCCTCGATGCGGTTCGCGATGCTCGCCGTGTCGGCCGCCAGTGCGGTCCTGCTGTACGTGCTGGCCCGCCGGCTGTGGCTGCCGCGCTGGGCGGCCGGGCTGGCGATGGGCCTGTTCGGGCTGTCCCCGCTCTCCGTGGTCCTCCAGCGCGAGATCTTCCTGGACAACCTCGCGGTGATGTGGATGCTGCTGGCGTTCTGCCTGGCCGCCTCGCCCAGCCGGCACCTGTGGCACCACTTCGGCTCCGGGCTGGCGGCGGCCACTGCCGTGCTCACCAAGGAGACGATGCTGGTGGTGCTGCCGGCGCTGCTGGTGACCATGTGGCGGCACAGCCACCGGGACACCCGCAAGTTCGCCGTCACCGGCGCCATCACCGCCTGCACGCTGATCGGCCTGACCTATCCGCTGTACGCGCTGCTCAACGGCGAGCTGTTCCCCGGCAAGGGGCACGTCTCGCTGATCGGCGGGATCACCTACCAGATGGGCCGCGAGGGCTCCGGTTTCATCCTCGACTCCGGTTCCGGATCGCACGGCGTCTTCCAGTCCTGGCTGTACTACGACACCGTGCTGCCGCTGGGCGGGCTGGCCGGCGCGGTCCTCCTGCTGGTCACCTTCCGGTGGTCGGTCACCGCCCGCGCGCTCGCCGGGCCGGCCCTCGCCGCCGTGATCCTGGCGCTGGTCGCGATGCGCCCCTCCGGCTACCTGCCCGCCATGTACGTGATCCAGGCCCTGCCCTTCCTGGCCCTGGTCCTCGCCGGGGGCGCGGCCAGCATCACCCACGCCGTGCTGCACCGGAGCAACCGCCCGCCGGTGTGGGCCCGTTGGGCGCTGGTCGCGGTCCTCGCCACGGCCGCCGCCGGGTACGTCGTACCGCGCTGGTACGAGGGCAACCGCACCGCCCTCACCGCGGACGCCAACGGCCCCTACCGGCAGGCCGCCGCCTGGCTCGGCACCGAGGTGGCGGACCCGCGGGGCACCCGGGTGCTGCTCGACGACGCGCTGTGGCTGGACGCCGTCCACGCCGGGTTCGAGCCGGGCGACGGCGCGATCTGGTTCTACAAGGCCGACCTCGACCCGGCCGTCACCCGGACCCTGCCGGGCGGCTGGCGGGACGTGGACTATGTCGTCTCCTCGCCGACCGTGCGCCGCGACGCGCGCGACCTGCCCACCGTGAAGGCCGCACTGGAGCACTCGGTCCCGGTCGCCGTCTTCGGCACCGGCGAGGACCGCATCGAGATCCGCCGGACCGTCCCCGAGTCCGTCGCCGAGACCGTCCCCGCGACTGTCCCCGAGTCCGTCCCCGAGACCGCGAGCGGGAGCCGGCGATGAGCGAAGACCTGTGGACCCATGCGCTCGGAGACCCGGCGGCCGAGTCCGCCGAAACCCCCGCGCCCGGCAGCGTCACCCTGATCATCCCGACCTTCAACGAGTCCGGGAACATCCGCGAACTGCTCAGCCGGCTGGGCGAGTCCCTCCCGGCCCATCTGCCCGTCGAGGTCCTGTTCGTCGACGACTCCACCGACGACACCCCCGAGGTGATCGAGAAGGCGGCCCGGGACTGCGCCTTCCCGGTGGATGTCCTCCACCGCGAACAGGCCGTCGGCGGCCTCGGCGGTGCCGTGGTCGAAGGGGTGAAGCGGGCGGCCGGCGACTGGATCGTGGTGATGGACGCCGACCTCCAGCACCCGCCGCACCTGGTGCCCGAGCTGGTCGGCGAGGGCGAGCGCACCGGCGCCGAACTCGTCGTCGCCTCCCGCTACATCAGCGGCGGCAGCCGGGCCGGGCTGGCCGGGAACTACCGCATCGCCGTCTCCCGGGGCGCGACCTGGCTCACCAAGGGCCTGTTCCCGCGCGCCCTGCGCGGCATCAGCGACCCCATGAGCGGGTTCTTCGCGATGCGCCGCTCGGTGGTCACCGCCGAGGCCCTCAAGCCCCTCGGCTACAAGATCCTGCTGGAGCTGGCGGTCCGGTGCCGCCCGGCGAAGGTCGCCGAGGTGCCGTTCGTCTTCCAGGAGCGGTTCGCGGGGGAGTCCAAGTCCACCGCCAGGGAGGGCATGCGCTTCCTGGCCCACCTGGCCTCGCTGCGCACGGCCACCCCGCTGGCCCGGATGATCGGCTTCGGCCTGATCGGGCTGTCCGGCTTCGTGCCGAACCTGTTCGCGCTGTGGATGCTCACCGGGGCGGGCATGCACTACCTGCCGGCCGAGATCGTCGCCAACCAGGCCGGGGTGCTGTGGAACTTCGTCCTCATCGAGACCCTGCTGTTCCGGGACCGGCGCCGGCACCGCCACTGGGCCGACCGGGTCGGCCGGTTCGCCCTCCTCGCCAACGCCGACCTGCTGCTGCGGATACCGCTGATCGCCCTGTTCGTGGCCCAGTTCGGGCTCTCGGTGCTGCCGGCCACCGCCCTCGCGCTGGTCACCACCTTCGTGGTGCGGTTCGCGGCCACCGAGGCCCTTGTCTACCTGCCGCGCAAGGGCGCCAAGCACCGCCGCGCTCCCCGCTGACCACCAGAGCCGCACGAGACACCGCACGAAACAAGGGAGGACGTACCCATGCGCATCCCGATCCGACGGGCGCGGCGAGGACGGCGCCGCGCCGCCCTGCTCGCCGTCGGGGCGATGGCCGGCGGCCTGCTGCTGACCGCACCGCAGCAGGCCACGGCCGGTCCGCCCAATCTCCTCACCAATCCCGGCTTCGAGACCGCCGGAGCCCCCGGCTCCGACATGCCCTCCTGCTGGTCGAAGTCCGGCTGGGGCAACAACGACTTCACCTTCACCACCGTCGCCGACGCCCATTCCGGCACCAAGGCGATGCGGGTGGCCCTGACCCGCCGGGTGGACGGCGACCGGAAGGCGCTGGTCACCGAGAACACGGCCTGCGCCCCCGCGGCCGTACCGGGCAAGCAGTACGACCTGTCCACCTGGTACAAGTCCACCACCCCGGACGTGTCGGTGACGGTGTTCCGGCGGGAGGCCACCACCGGGGCCTGGCAGTACTGGACCGACCTGCAGAACCCGCCGGTGAGCGCCGGGTGGGCGCGTACCGAGGTCCGGACCCCGGTGGTGCCGCCGAACACCGACAAGATCGCGTGGGGGCTGTCGGTGTACGGGGTGGGCACGCTCACCACCGACGACTACGCGATGGAGGAGGTGGGGACCACCCCGCCCGCGCCCACCTGCACCGGGACCCCGGAGCAGTGCGCGAAGGGCAAGTGGGAGGTGATCCCGGCCAAGAACCCGACCCGGTCCATGCACGCCGTCGTACTGAAGAACGGCAAGGTGCTGCTGATCGCGGGCTCCGGGAACGACATCGCGCAGTTCAACGCGGGCACCTTCACCTCGGCCGTGTACGACCCGGCGAACGGCTCCTTCAAGACCATCCCGACCCCGGTGGACATGTTCTGCGCCGGCCATGTGCAGCTGTCCGACGGCCGGGTGCTGGTGATGAGCGGCAACAAGGGCTATCCGTCGGCCGACGGCACGATCGGCTACCAGGGGCTGAAGGACAGTTACGTCTTCGACCCGGCCACCGAGAAGTACACCAGGACCAACGACATGAACGGCGGGCACTGGTACCCGTCGGCGACCGTTCTCGGCAACGGTGACGTGATCTCCTTCGGTGGGCTGAAGGAGGACTCCACCGGCAATGTCACGGCGGAGAAGTTCTCGGCGGCGCAGCACAAGTGGCTGCCGATGGGCGAGGTCAACCAGACCTGGTCGTACTGGGGTCTGTACCCGTCGATGATCCTGATGCAGGACGGGCGGCTCTTCTACTCGGGCAGCCACACCTTCGGCAACGGCACCCCGGGCACCGGCGCCTCCGTCTACAACTACGACGCCAACACCATCACCGACGTGCCGGGCCTGCGGAACAAGGACCAGCGCGACGAATCGGCGAGCGTGCTGCTGCCCCCGGCCCAGGACCAGCGGGTGCTGACCATCGGCGGCGGCAACAACGAGACCAACCCGGCGGCGAACCGGCTCACCGACATCATCGACCTCAAGAAGCCGAGCCCGGCCTACACCGCCGGCCCCGACCTGCCGCAGGGCCTGGTCGACCAGGGCGCGGGCAAGAGGCCGCAGACCGGGGCCGAGGGGAAGATGTACGTCTCGGCGGTGCTGCTGCCGGACGGCAAGGTGCTGGAGACCGGCGGTGCGCTGCACGACCGGGCCGACCCGGTGTTCGAGGCCTCGTTCTTCGACCCGGCCACCAACACCTACCAGCCGGGCCTGGCCACGGACCCGGTGCCGCGGACGTACCACTCGGCGTCCTTCCTGATGCCCGACGGCCGGGTGATGTCGGTCGGCGACAACCCGGGCAACGGCACGTACAACCACAACGTGTCGATCTACACCCCGCCCTATCTGTTCAAGGGCCCCCGGCCGCAGATCACCTCGGTGATCGACACGCAGTGGGTGTACGGGGACACACAGCGGATCACCGTCAACCGGGCCATCGCCAAGGCGGAGCTGATCCGGCCGGCCGCCGTCACCCACTCCTCGGACCCGAACCAGCGGTTCGTGGACCTGCCGCTGACGGTGGTCAACGGCACGACGGTGGACCTGAACGTGACCAGCAACCCGAACCTGGCACCGCCCGGCTGGTACATGCTGTTCGCGGTGGACGCGAACGGCGTGCCCTCGATCGCGCAGTGGGTGCACCTGGGCGGGGCGCCGGCCCTGGCGGCCTTCTCAGGCGAGCAGCAGCCGGCGCCGCACGAGCACACCTTCGCGGACAAGCTGGGCCCGGCCAAGAAGAACCCGGCGAAGCGGGACTCGGCCCCGGTCAGCCCCAAGATCGCGGGCTGCGACCGGCACTACGGGACGGCCACGCTGTGCGTGCCGACGGTCTTCCCGGCGGAAGTGAAGAACACCCCGAAGGCGCGGTGTGACTGGCTGGCCGCGCACAAGTATCCGCAGCGGATGAAGGTCAACGGCAGCGACCCGCTGCGGCTGGATCCGGACCGCAACGGGTTCGCCTGCGGCTAGCGGCGGCCAGGGGCACAGGTCCGCTCGGCGTGCCGCGACTCGCCCGCGGAGCTAGCCTGAAGAAGCGCGTCCATGGCCCGAGGGGCCGGGCGCGCCGCCGGGTCGGCACGGGGGCGGCTCAGCCGAATCGCACGTGGGCACCGGCTCGCGTCAAGCGATGTTCGTTCATCCCGTCAATGCCTTCCCGGCAAGGAGGGAACGCATGAATCGGCAAGTTCGGCACGCACTTCTCACCCCACTGCTGGTCGGCGTGGTCGCCGTACCATCCACGATGGCCGCCCAGGCCGCGCCCGCCCCCGCCGCCGCTCCCGGCGTGGTCCCACAGGCGACCTGCCAGCTCAAAACCGCGGCCGGTACGAATCCCGTCGAGTTCGACCTCGTGCTGGCCGGCTTCAGGGCGGGGCAGCAGGTGAAGATCAATGGCCCGGAGAGGCTGACCCGCAATGTCAGTGGGGCAGGCGCCTTGACGGTAGAGGACGTCAAGAAGGGCAACTACACCGTGTGGGTCGGTCAGGGCAGAAACGCGAGGAGGACCGACTGCACCAGGGACCCCAGGCCGCCCGCCCCGCCCCCGGCGGTCAAGATCTCGGGCGCTGACATCACAGGTGCGTCGACCACCCCTGCGGAGGTCAACTGCTCTCAGCCGCAGAACGTCACCTTCACGGGCAAGCTCACCGGATCGAACACCGGGAATGTCGACTACATCTGGCAGTCCGGCGCCAAGAGGGTTGCTCCGGAGCTCAAGTTCACCGCCCCGGAGACTCCCGTCGTTTCGTTCGTCGTGCGGTCGCCCACCCGCGCGGCGCCCGCGGATCCGGTCCCCAAGGTGTCCGCCCAACTCGTGGCGATGAACGCGTCGGACGAATTCACGTTCACGCTCAAGTGCGCGCCCGGAACCTGACAGGCCGCCACACCATCCAGCCCCAGCCCCGGCCCGTCCGGCCTGCGCGCTGCACGGCGCGCAGGCCGGACGGGCAGCAGTCGTTCAGCGCCCTACGCGTGCGAGTACGCGGCCAGCGAGATCCCCACGTAGTGGGTGACGAAGGCGACCAGCGTCAGGGAGTGGAAGACCTCGTGGAACCCGAAGAAGCGCGGGGAGGGGTCGGGCCGCTTCATTCCGTAGATGACCCCGCCCACGCTGTAGAGCAGCCCGCCGACGATCACCAGGACCAGGACGGCGATGCCGCCGGTCCGCATGAAGTCGGGCAGGAAGAACACCGCGGCCCAGCCCATGGCGATATAGCAGGGGGTGTAGAGCCAGCGCGGGGCGCCGACCCAGAAGACCCGGAAGGCGATCCCGGCCGCGGCGGCGAGCCACACCGCCCAGAGCAGGGTGCGCCCGGTGGAGGGCGGGAGCAGCAGCACGGTCAGCGGCGTATAGGTGCCGGCGATTATGAGGAAGATGTTGGCGTGGTCGAGCCGCCGCAGGATGGCCTCGCCGCGTGGACCCCAGGTGCCCCGGTGGTAGATCGCGCTCACCCCGAACAGCAGGCATGCGGTGAGGACGTACACCCCGCAGGCGATCCGCGCACTGGTGGAGTCGGTGAACGCCATCAGCACCAGGCCGGCGACGACCACGGCGGGAAACATCCCGGCGTGCAGCCAGCCGCGCATCATCGGCTTGGCGAGGGCTTCTGCAGTCATGGCGGACATGCTACCTACGGGTCCGTAGGTTCCCATCAGCTCCTCTATCGCGTCGATCTTGTGCTTTACCGAAGATTGAATCGAGTGGCGATGCTCACGTGAGAGGCCCCCTGGACATATGCGCACATCCACCGGATGATCAGATGAGTGCGGTCGGCACCGGATGAGCGGAGCGCGAAGCGTCCGGGTCGCAGCCCCCACGGGGCATACCCAAAAAACCCCTCTACAAGGAGCAATCGTGGCGCGCGACAACGCGGCTCCCACCACCGTCCCGACGAAGCACCAGGAACTGATCTCCTGGGTGAACGAGATCGCAGCGATCACCCAGCCCGACCGGATCGTCTGGTGCGACGGTTCCGAGGCCGAGTACGAGCGCCTGTGCGAGGAGCTCGTCGCGAAGGGCACCTTCAAGAAGCTCGACCCGGTCAAGCGCCCGAACTCGTACTACGCCGCCTCCGACCCCTCCGACGTCGCGCGCGTCGAGGACCGGACCTTCATCTGCTCCGAGAAGGAAGAGGACGCGGGCCCGACCAACCACTGGAAGGCTCCTTCCGAGATGAAGGAGATCTTTGCGGGGCAGGAAGGTATCTTCCGCGGCTCCATGAAGGGCCGGACGATGTACGTCGTCCCGTTCTGCATGGGCCCCCTCGGCTCCGACCTCTCCGCGATCGGCGTCGAGATCACCGACTCCGCCTACGTCGCGGTCGCCATGCGCACCATGACCCGCATGGGACAGGCCGTCCTCGAGGAGCTCGGCACCGACGGCTTCTTCGTCAAGGCCGTCCACACCCTCGGCGCCCCGCTCGCCGAGGGCGAGGCCGACGTCCCGTGGCCCTGCAACACCACCAAGTACATCTCGCACTTCCCGGAGACCCGCGAGATCTGGTCCTTCGGCTCCGGCTACGGCGGCAACGCCCTGCTCGGCAAGAAGTGCTACGCGCTGCGCATCGCCTCCGTCATGGCGCGCGACGAGGGCTGGCTCGCCGAGCACATGCTGATCCTCAAGCTCACCCCGCCGCAGGGTGAGGCCCGCTACGTCGCCGCCGCGTTCCCGTCCGCCTGTGGCAAGACCAACCTCGCCATGCTGGAGCCCACGATCCCCGGCTGGACGGTCGAGACCATCGGCGACGACATCGCCTGGATGCGCTTCGGCGAGGACGGCCGCCTCTACGCGATCAACCCCGAGGCCGGCTTCTTCGGCGTCGCCCCCGGCACCGGCGAGCACACCAACGCCAACGCCATGAAGACGATGTACGCCAACACGGTCTTCACCAACGTCGCGCTCACCGACGACGGCGACGTGTGGTGGGAGGGCATGACCGAGGAGGCGCCCGCCCACCTCATCGACTGGAAGGGCAACGACTGGACCCCGGAGAGCGAGACCCCGGCGGCCCACCCCAACGCCCGCTTCGCCGTCCCCGCCTCGCAGTGCCCGACGATCGCCCCCGAGTGGGAGGACCCCAAGGGCGTCCCGATCTCCGCGATCCTCTTCGGTGGCCGCCGCGCCTCCGCCGTCCCGCTGGTCACCGAGTCCTTCGACTGGAACCACGGCGTCTTCATCGGCTCGAACATCGCCTCCGAGAAGACCGCCGCCGCCGAGGGCAAGGTCGGCGAGCTGCGCCGCGACCCCTTCGCCATGCTGCCGTTCTGCGGCTACAACATGGGCGACTACATGGCCCACTGGGTCAAGGTCGCGGCCGACAAGGACCAGTCGAAGCTCCCGAAGATCTACTACGTGAACTGGTTCCGCAAGAACGACGCGGGCAAGTTCGTGTGGCCGGGCTTCGGCGAGAACAGCCGCGTCCTGAAGTGGATCGTCGGCCGCCTCGACGGCACCGCCGAGGGCGTCGAGACCCCCATCGGCATCCTGCCGTCCAAGGAGTCCCTGGACCTCGAAGGCCTGGACCTCCCGGCCGAGGACCTGGACTTCCTCCTCACCGTCGACAAGGAGGTCTGGCGCGAGGAGGCCGCCCTGGTCCCCGAGCACCTGAACACCTACGGCGACCACACTCCGAAGGAGCTGTGGGACCAGTACCACGCGCTGGTGGAGCGGCTCGGCTGACCGAGCCGCGCCGAATCGGCGCGCATTGAACGTGGGAGCCCCCGACCAAGCGGCGTCCCACCGCTGTGGGAGCCCCCGACCAAGCGGCGCCCACCGCAGCACCCGGCCTGTCAGGAGCGTCCTCGTTCCTCCAGATAGGTCGTGTGCGTCTGCTGACGGCGGGTCTCCACCTCGTGGAGGCCCGCCGTCAGGCGTTCCGCCTCGTCGAACAGCACCGACAGCTGCCGCTCCAGATGCCGCTCCGGCGGCACCGTCCCGGGCTGCAGCCGGTTCCACCAGCGGGCCCGGTTGTACGTGTCCACCGACTCCGGCACATCGGTCCGCACCGCCCGCGACAGGGCGTGCACCGACTCCGGATCGGCGGCCAGCACGTCGGCCACCCAGCCGGGATCGAGCAGCCGCCCGTACAGCTCCAGCAGCTCGGTCAGCTTCCCGCCGGCCGCCGGCGGCAGCTCCACCTCCGCCAGGTACTCCCGCAGCCGCCCGAAGTCCTCCCTAAGGACGCCCAGCTGCTCGCTCGGATCGAACTCCGGCGGAGCGACCCGCTCCGGCGGGGCGATCAGCGCGCCCGCGGCGTACAGACCGACGACCACCAGCGGCCAGAGGCTGCCGGCCGCACCCGTGAGGGCCAGGCCGACGCCCACCACCCCGCAGGCACTGCCCGCCAGGTTCTTCCTCGACTCCAGGTATGCCAGGGCTCTGCTGTTACTTCTGCTACTGCTTCTACTGGTAGCCACGGATCTCCTCGAAGGCCCCGTCCAGGGAGCCCTTCCCGTCGGTGGCGTCGAAGAGGCGCCCACCGGTCAGCTCGGTGATGTGCGACAGCTCCTTGCGGTCCGAGTCCCCGAACAGCACCGCGAACACCGGGGTGGTCCGCTGCGCCTCGGGCAGCTTGGCGTAGAACGAGTCGAAGTGCCCGGCGTCCACCCCCTCGGTGTTCTGCCCGTCCGTCATCAGCACGATCGAGGTGAACGCGTCCGCGGAGCCCTTCCCCAGGTGCTGGTACGCCGCCTCCAGACTGCTGTAGACCGCCGTACCCCCTTCCGGGGTCAGGGAGTTCACGTCCTGGCGCACGGCCCCCAGCGCCGCCTCGGGATTGCCCGGTTCCACCACATGGGTCCGTACCCTCTTCACCGAGGACCCGAACGGCAGGAGCGTGACCTCCTCGCGGTCCCGGAACCGCCGTCCCGTCCCCGAACTCCCGCTGCCGGTCAGATCGGTGAGCGCCTTCTTCAGCTTCCCGATCCGGTCGTCGGCGGCCATCGACCCGGAGGTGTCCAGCACGTACACCGTGCGGGAGGGGCGGCGCAGCTCGTTCTCGTACGAGGACAGCAGCCCGTCGGCGACGGCCGGCGTGCCCGGGAACGGCAGCTCGCGGCGCGGCTCCCCGGCCAGTCCCGCCGCGGGGACGACCCCCGGGGTGACCGGGCGCCGGAAGGTCCGGTCGGTGATGGCCTGCTGGGCCGCCGTACCGCGCAGGTACTCGGTGAGCACCCGCCCGGACTCGCGGGCCCCGGCCGGGGCGGAGGTGAGCAGGGTCAGCGGATAGTCGGCGGTGACGACCCCGTCCCGCGGCCGGACCACGGTCAGGCCGGTCTTGCTGTCCCGGTTCATGCCCAGCAGCACGGACTCGTAATTGACCAGCGCGTCAACATCCTTGCGCCCCAGATAGGCGGTGGCCAGCCAGCCGGAGGAGCCGGAGGTCAGCTTCTGCCCGGCGAAGAACTCCTTCAGCTGGGGAGTCACCCGCTTCACGTCCTCGGCGGTGAGCGCGGCCTGCGCGCCGGACAGGCCGGAGGCGACCGAGACCAGTGCGGAGAAACCGGAGTTGGACCGCACCGGGTCCGTCATCCCGTACGTGAGCTTCCCGGCGGTGACGGCCTGGTGCACGGCGGACCAGGTCACCTCCTCCGGCTTCCAGCCGAGCCGGGCCAGCGCCTCGGGCTTCATGCCGAGCGCGACCGGTGACGACATCAGCGGGGTTTCGGAGCTGAGCTTCCCGGCGGCCTGGGGCCGCAGCCGCAGATAGTCGTTGGAGGCCAGCCAGATGGCGTCGTACTTCCCGTCGGCGGCCCCGGAGGCCACCTGCTCGACGGCGTCCAGGGTCGCCGTCCAGGTCGGCTCCACCCTGACGCCCGTCGCCTTCCGCGCCTCTTCCAGCAGCGGCTCCATGTCGCCGAGCTCACTGGAGGCCAGGACCCGGAGCGTGCCGGGCTTGTACGCGGTGCTGCTCGGCTGCTGCGAGGGCTTGCCCTGATCGTCGCGGTTGCCGCCGTCTCCGCCGTCGGAGGTGCAGCCGGCGCCGGTCACCGTCAGCAGCCCGGCCAGCAGGGCGCCGGCCCAGCCGCGGCTGTTGCGGCGGCCGGTCCGGCGGTTGTTGTGCCGGCTCACCGGTCACCGCCTTCGAGGGCGCCCGCGGTCCGGGTCCGCGCCAGATATGCGGAGGCCGCCTGGAGCTCACCCGTCAGCGACTCCACTGTCGCCGCCATGTTCTCCGTCGCCTGCACCTTGAACGTGTCGATGGTGTCCAGGGTTTGGTAGATCTGTGCGAACGCGGAGCGCAGGGTCTCCGCCCCCACCGCCGGATCGGCCGCGATCCGCTGGATCTCCCCGCTCTGGGTGCTCAGCATCTCCGCATTTCCGCGGATCAAATCCTCGGTGGTGTTCCGCAGCGTGTTGACCTGCTCGACCACCATGCGCTGGTTGTCCAGCGCGGAGGCGAGCATCACGGCGATCCGCAGTGCGGACACCGTGGTGGTTGCCGCCCGGTCCACACCCTTGATCAGCTCGTCGTTGTTCCGCCGGACCACGTCCATGGCCAGGTAGCCCTGGGCGCAGACGGCCAGCTGGGTCAGCAGGTCCTGGTGCTTCTGCCGGACCGGGAAGAGGACGTCCGCCCGCATCGCGTCCGCCTGCTGCGGATCGCTCAGCCCGACCTCGGCCACGCGCTGCTCGACGGCTGTGTCCAGGGCCTCGGTGAGGACGGCGTACTCCTGGAGCTTGCCCATGGTCTCCCAGAGCCGGGCCCGCTCGGTGTGCAGGGCCGCGTTGTCGCGGCGCAGCTCGTCCTGGCCGCTGCGCAGCGCGCCGACGATCTTGTTGAGGGTGGCCTGCGAGGAGGCGTACTTGGCCACGTGGTCGCGGAACCGGTTGCCGCCGGGCAGTTTGGCGAGGAGTCTGCGGGCGCCCTTGGCGGGGGTGTCGCGGGGGTCGAGGTCCTCGACGGTGCGGCGCAGCTCGACCAGCGAGCCGGCGACCCGGCTCTGCGCGTCGCCGCCGTCGGCCTTGCCGTTGGCCTTGCCGTCGGAAAGCGAGCGCACCGCCCGGTCCAGCATCCGGTTCGACTGCTGGGCGGCGCTGCGGATGTCGGCGGCGCCGAGGCCGGCGATCTCGCCGATCCGGGTGGCGAACTCGGGGGAGCGGGCGTCGAGTCCGGCGAGCGTGCCGACGTACTCCCCGGCCCGCCGGGCCATCTCCTCGCGGACCCCGTCCTGGAGCGGGACCAGGCCGGAGGCCTGCTCCCGGCGGACGGGGGCGACGGGCTCGGGCGCGGTGAGGACGAGCGGTGCGGTGGCGGCCGGGTCCTCGGGTGGTGTCAGTGTCATCTGCGTACTCGTCCTCTAGCCCTTGGCCCGCTCGGCGAGCGTCTGCAGGATCTTCACGGTGGGTGTGCCGACCTGGTTGATGCCGGCCAGGTTCTGGTTGAGGTAGGCGGTGTGCGGGGCGGTGGCCTTGGTGAACTCCTGGACGCCGTTCTGCGGCCGGAACCCGTGGCGGACCGCCAGCTCGCGCAGCCGGGGATCGGTGGAGAGCAGCTCTCCGAGCTCCTTGGCCTTGTCGTTCAGCGGGACGAAGGTGTGGTCGCTGTTGACGGTGGTGTCCGGGTAGAGCACGACCATGTCCCCGGCGGGCTGGTTGCGCAGCAGCAGCGCCGCGACCTGGGACTCGTACACGAGGACGAGCGGCTGGCCGGCCCCGCTGACGAACTCCCGGAACGGGGCGTCGGTGCTGGGCGGCTGCTGGCCCTGCGGGGCGGTGACCTTGTTGAGCAGCGGGGCGGTGGCTTCGATGCCCTTGGCGTCGGAGACGACGGTGTGGCCGTTGGCGACGTTGGAGAGGGCGGCGAGGTAGAGCGCACCGGAGTTGGAGGAGCTCGGGTCGGTGGACCGGATGAGGACCTTCCCGAGGAGCTCGGGGTGGGCTTCGGAGCCCTTGAGCTGCTGCCAGGTGCGGTCCTCGCCGGCGGCCTTGACGAAGGCGCCCATGGCGAGGGTGCCGGTGTTCTTCCCGGTCATCCGGACGAGTCCGTTCTCGGCGAGCACCTGAGCGGTTCCCGTACGGGTGACCACGACGAGCGGCGAGAAGAAAGGCACCACCTGCGAGCTCTGGACCCCGGCCTTGGCCTTGACCTCCTTGGCGGGTTCGCTGCTGCCGGGGAATGCGAAGTCGTAGGAGTTGAGGGGGAGTTGGTCCATGGCCCAGGAGCCGGACGTCTCCGTCTTGACGGTGTAGCCCTTGGCGGAAAGGGCCTTCACCACGTCGGGGTCGGCGAAGAACTCGGACTTCTCCGAGCCGATTACGCCGTGCACGGTCTTCGTTGCCGTGTGTTCTGGGTCCTGAGGTCCGCCTCCTGCCAAGATGACGGCTACCACGCCACCGATCAGCAGGACTGCCAGGACGATTCCGAGGATGCGTCTCACGTGGGCAGCGTGCTCACGGAAACCCACATTCCGCGCTGAGTTGAATGAACGTCAGGTGACGAGGTGGTCCCACTTCGACATGGCATGGGAAGGAGGTTCGGACCATGAAAACGTCGAGGAGTGCGCCGAGATGGCACAGCTGGTTCGTCGGCCTGGTGGGTCTGGCGGCGCTGCTCGTCTTCGCCCCGCTGGGACTGTACGTCTGGGCGAGCGGCGGGTCGTCGCAGCCGGCGGGCGCGGCGGCGCACGTTCCGGCGGAGGATGCGGCGGTGTCCGGCTGCCGAATCGATCCGGCAAGTCGGCGGCTGCTGGCGGCCGTCGAGGTGACCAGCCGGGCGCCGGGGGTGGGGTCGTACGTGGTGACGGTCGAGTTCCGTCAGGACCCGCCGGTGGGCACGGTGCAGGCGCTGGTGCGGCTGGACCGGGTGGCGCCGGGCGTCATCGCGCACGGGGAGGCGGTCGGTCCGGTGTGGCCGGCCGGGGTGGCTCCGTGGTGCGGGGTGGTGGGGGCGGAATTCGCGGCGTCGGGGTTGGGGTGAGACGTGTGGCTCCCGGTCCGAGGCCTCCGCGGCCTCGGACCGGGGCCGTCAGAGGGCGCCGGCCAGGTCGGTGGCGGCGAGGGCGGCGGTGTGCGCGTCCATCTGCTCGGCAGCGAGGATCGCGACACCGGTGTCGGCGCGCGAGGCGGCGACGAGGAGTACCCGCGCGGCGAGGTCGTGCGCGCGGCGGTGCAGGGCGGAGCGGGGCTCACCGGACAGTCCGGCGTGCCGGGCCGGCGGGGTGCCGCGCAGCCGGGCCACCTGGGTGGCGATCTGCTCGGCGGCCTTGTCGAGGCCGAGCTCGTCGGTGACGGTGAGCAGGGCCGACAGGTGTCCGGCGAGCTGGATGTCCAGCTCCTCGGCGCGGCTGCGGTGCGGGTAGTCGGCACGGCCGCGGCCCATGCGGTGGACCGCAGCCGCCGTCTTGCGGTTCGGCTCGTACATGAGGAAGGCCTCCTGCGTGGTCAGGAGACCATCCTACATTGGATTGGGTCTAAATTTGAGCCGAATCCGGTCGAGTGTTGTCGACGGATGCGGGTTGGTGCGGGTCGGTGCAGGTCAGTGCTGGGAGTAGCCGTCCAGGAAGCTGCCGATCCGGGTGACGGCGTCGGCGAGGTCCGTGGCGTTGGGCAGGGTCACGATCCGGAAGTGGTCCGGCTCGGTCCAGTTGAAGCCGGTGCCGTGGACCACCATGATCTTCTCGGCCCGCAGCAGGTCGAGGACCATCTGCCGGTCGTCCTTGATCTTGTATACGGCCGGGTCCAGCTTGGGGAACAGGTACAGCGCGCCCTTGGGCTTCACGCAGCTGATGCCGGGGATCTGCGTCAGCAGGTCGTACGCCGTGTCGCGCTGCTCCAGCAGCCGGCCGCCCGGCAGCACCAGGTCGTTGATCGACTGCCGGCCGCCGAGGGCGGTGGCCACGGCGTGCTGGGACGGCATGTTCGCGCAGAGGCGCATGTTCGCCAGGATGGTGAGGCCCTCGATGTACGAGGCCGCGTGGTGCTTGGGGCCGCAGACCGCCATCCAGCCGGCCCGGTAGCCGGCGACGCGGTAGTTCTTGGACAGGCCGTTGAAGGTGAGGCACAGCAGGTCCGGCGCGATCGCGGCGGTGTTGGTGTGCGTGGCGCCGTCGAAGAGGATCCGGTCGTAGATCTCGTCGGAGCAGACGACCAGGTTGTGGCGGCGGGCGATGTCCGTCAGGCCGCGCAGCATCTCGTCGTCGTAGACGGCGCCGGTGGGGTTGTTCGGGTTGATGATCACGAGCGCGCGGGTGCGGTCGGTGATCTTGCGCTCGATGTCGGCCAGGTCCGGCATCCAGTCGGACTGCTCGTCGCAGCGGTAGTGCACGGCGGTGCCGCCGGCGAGGGAGACCGAGGCGGTCCAGAGCGGGTAGTCCGGGGCCGGGACGAGCACCTCGTCGCCGTCGTCGAGCAGCGCCTGCATCGACATCTGGATCAGCTCGGAGACGCCGTTGCCGAGGTAGACGTCCTCGACGTCCAGCGCGATGCCCTTGGTCTCGTAGTGCTGCACCACCGCACGGCGTGCGGACAGCAGGCCCTTGGCGTCCCCGTAGCCGTGTGCGCTGCCGAGGTTGCGGAGCATGTCCTCAAGGATCTCCGGCGGGCACTCGAAGCCGAAGGCTGCGGGGTTGCCGGTGTTGAGCTTGAGGATGCGATGACCTGCTGCTTCGAGTCGCATGGCCTCTTCGAGCACGGGGCCGCGGATCTCGTAGCAGACATTGGCGAGCTTCGTTGACTGGATCACCTGCATGACGGGAGCTTACGGGGCGGGTGGCTGCGCCGCTTCGGCTTTTGGGGTGTGGTGTGGTGCGGCGGGGGTGGAGAAATGTCCCGGTTCGGGGGATGGGGAGGCGGGAATGCCGCCGCCCCTTGGAAAGCAGGGCTACCGCCCTGCTCCCACCTACGGAACCTGTGCGGTCGCGCGCCCGCGGGTGAACCCGTGTTGCCCTTGTCACTCCTTCGGGGGCGTCAGGTCGGGGCAACGGGGTGCCGGGCGCGGGCCCGCTTCTTTGCCCCCTTCTCGGGGCCGGGGTGCGGCGGGGTTTGCCGCCCGCCCCCTGCGGGCTCTGGCCGGGCGGGTCCGGTAGCGGGGCGGGGTGCCTTGCCTCCGTTGGGCGGAGCCCAGAGCCGGAGCCGCGGCTCCGGGGGTCCGCTGGGGGCGGAGCCCGCCCTGCCGACAAGCGGGGTGGGGGACGGCCGGCCCGGGCTGCGGCCTCGTCCGGTTGCGGGGCGGGGCTGGGGGGTCGCCTGGGCGGGATCAGGTGGTGTCCGGGGGCTGCCCGTCAGTCCTCACTGTCCTTCCGTGCCCGTCCGCCCTGTCAAGGGCGCTCCCTTCGGTCGCGTCGCTGCGCGATTCCGCTTCGCTTCACCCTTGACAGGTCGGCCGGTCCCGGAAAGACAAGGACTGTCGGGCGGCCCCCGGGGGAGGGACGGCGTGGGGGCAGGTGCCCAGATGCTGCCACGCCCAAGGGGCGGGGCAGCGGCTGCCGCCCGACCGGCCGTCCTGTCGGGCGGAGAGCTCCGATTCCCGAAGCCGAGCCCATTGCGCCGGGCGGAGCCCCCGGCGCCGCAGATCGCTACGCGCTCCGGTTGCTTTGGCGGCCCCCGGCCCTCTGCGGGGTGCGGTCCGGGGTCAGTCGGCGGTGCCGGCCGGGACCACCCACTGCGTCGGCTGGGCCGTGACCGCGCGGATCATGTCGTAGTCCCCGTCGTAGTGCAGCACGATGGCGCCGTGCCGCTCTGCCGTGGCGGCGATGAGGAGATCCGCCATGGAGACGGCCCGCCAGTTGCCGTGGCCGATGAGCTGGGTCTGGACTTCGAATGCCCGGTCCCAGACCTCGTCCGGTGTCGGCAGCCACTCGAATCCGCGCATCTCGTCACGGATCCGCTCCGCATCCGCCTTGGATCGGGCGCTGTAGAGGACTTCCAGCTCGACCGCCCCGCAGACCGCGAGCAGTCCCGCCCGGTGCAGGGGGTCGAGGACGGCGCGTACTGCGGGGCGCGGATATCGGGCAAGGGCGGACTTGTCGATGAGGTAGCGCTGGGTGTTCATGCTGCTGGCTGGGCCCCGCATTCGGGCTCCACCGGCCCGGTGAGGTCCGGCAGGCCGCCTTCGGCGAGCCAGCCGAGGAACGATTCGCGCTTGCGGCGGTTGACTGCGTCCTCAAGGGCGGCATTGACCGTGGCGACTTTGGTGGTCGTGCCGAAAATCTCGGCCGCCTCGGCGAGCATCTTGTCGTCGATGTCTATGACGGTGCGGCTCATGGCAACTCCCTCACGTCGCTCTGCGGGCCTTGATGATATCAAGTGGGGTGGAATTTGATATCAGGGGTTCGTGCTCCCCGCCCGACGTCCGGAATCCGTTCAGGCGAAGCGCCGTCTCGCCTCGGTCCCGAGCGGGGGCAAGGGAGCCCGCCCGCGCCGTGTCCCCTCAGCCCCCGGGGATGACTTGCTGGCGTTCCTGCATCGGGTTCTGGTCGGCGTACCGGACCAGGTCCAGGAAGCGGGAGTCGGCTGCTGCCGCCAGGAGTTGGTTGCTGGTGACCGGAGCCGAGGCCTTGCCCTTCGGGTCCGGGTTGATGGTGAGGGAGACCTCGCTCTTCCCATAGGAGAACTGGACCGTGGTGGCCGTGGTCTCCGGCGAGTCGGTGGTGAAGCTGAATGCGATCGCCTGGATGCCGCCCGGCAGGGTGGCCCGCGCACAGCTTCCGGCCTTGACGATGCGGGCATCCTCGGGGCATGACGTCAGGCGCGAGCTGCCGTTTGGCGGTCGCACCGAGAAGATGACGGGATAGACCTTTCCGTCCTTCGTCTCGCCCTGGTAGTGCGTCACGTTCAGGTCGACCGGCCGGATCAGACCCACCGCGTCCGGCAGCAGCTCCTCCATGAGGAGCGCCGCGCGCTGCTGGTGCTGCTCCCGCCGTTCCCGCTCCGCGGACGGCAGGTCTGACATCGACGGTTCGTCGCTGCTGGTGGGTGCGATGTGGACCGGCGTCCGGTAGGGCTTCGGTTCCGGGACCGGAACCGGGGCGAGTGATTTGCCGGGTGCGGGTGTGCCGGTGGCGGCGGGGTGGATCGTTGTCTCACCGCCGCCAGCGGCGGGCAGCGCCACGGAGCCGAACACCACGGCCCCGGCCGCAGCGGCGACCACACCGGCGATCGCGAGTCGGGCGCGCATCCTGCGGCGTCGGCCCTGGGCGATCGCGGTGGGCACCAGGTCGTGGACCGACTGGAGCTCCGCCACCGTGCGTTCCATGGCGTCCCTGACCAGCAGGGCGTTCTGGCGGTCTTCTACGGGCATGTTGTCTTCCATGCGGTTCCTCAGCTCCACGTCGCGTAGTTGTGGGCCTCACCCAGTTGGGTGCGCAGCTTTGCCAGGGAGCGTGAGCACTGGCTCTTGACCGTGGATTCGCTGCATTTCATGAGCTCGGCGACGGACTCGACGCTCTGGTCCTCCCAGTACCGCAGGACGACCATGGCTCGGGCCCTGGGCGGCAGCCCGGCCAGGGCCGACAGCAGGGTCACCCGCAGGTCGGCGTGGTCGGGCGCGGGCCGGGGGTCCGGGCGGGAGTGCGCCAGCAGGTCCCGCAGCCGTCGCCGCCGCTCGGCCAGGTAGGTGCGGGTCAGCACGGTCCTGGCGTAGGCCTCTATGTGGTCGGCGGCACTCGCCCGCTTCCAGTGCTGGAACATCTTGGCGAGCGTGGTCTGCGTCAGATCCCGGGCTGTGTCGGTGTCACCGCACAGCAGGTACGCGGTCCGGTACAGCCGTCTCTGGCTTGCCCGGGCGAAGGTCTCGAAGCTCTCGGGCCCGTGGGGGCCCTCTGGCGCTTCGGAGCCCGGGCCGTTGTCCGGCATCTGCTCTCCTTTCCGGGGCCCGTTTCAAGGGGCCCTTGCCTGTCACCCCACTTCAGAGCGCTGCCGCACGCTAAAGGTTGAAACCGAATTTTCCCTGGGTTGTCAGACCTCCCCTGCACACTGGGACTGACCGAACGGGGTGGGGGATGAAGGTGCTGAAGTTCATCGCGGGGGATGCGACCAGTCCGCAGGCCAAGGGGCCGAAGGTGATTGCGCATGTGTGCAATGACCTGGGCGGGTGGGGCAAAGGGTTCGTGCTGGCGATCTCGCGGAGGTGGCCGCAGCCGGAGGCCGAATTCAGGGCCTGGCACAGGGCGCGCGCGAAGAACGACTTCGGGCTCGGGGCCGTGCAGCTGGTGCAGGTGCGGGGCGATGTGTGGGTCGCCAACATGGTGGGGCAGCGGGGGATACGGACGGGCAGCGGCGGCCCGCCGATCCGTTACGACGCGCTGGAGCGCTGCCTTGGCGCGCTGGCCGGCCACGCCGAGGCCCTGGGGGCCTCGGTGCACATGCCGCGCATCGGGTGCGGGCTGGCGGGCGGCAAGTGGTCACGTGTCGAACCGCTGATCACCGAGGCGTTGTGCGCCCGCGGGTTGGACGTGACGGTCTACGACTTCGCGTGAGCGAGGAAGGCGGACCAGGCGGTGGACGGGACCGTGAAGGTGGGGCTCGTCGCGCCCAGCTTGGAGTCGCGGACGTGGACGGTGTGGGGGCAGGTGGCGACCTCGATGCAGCTGGCGTCTTCGAAGTCGCTGTACGCCGACTTGTGCCAGTTCAGGGCGACTTCGACGCAGGCGCCGCCCTGGCTGTCGCTGTAGCTGGACTTGAACCACGTCAGTCGGCTGCTGCTCATAGCTCCTCCGCGAGCTTTTTGATGAACTCGGCCGATTCCGCCGCGCCGAGGGCGTGCATCCGGATCATGCCATGGGACTGGGTGAGGGCGCCGACCTTGTCGGGGGCGGAGTATGCGGCGCTGGTCTCCTGGCCGTCGCACCATGCCCAGAGCTGATGCTCTGGGGTCTCCACGAGGATCACCGGGCCCTGGAGGGCCACACCGCAGGCACGGCCCATCGGCAAGATCTGGATGCCGACATTGCGTAGCGTGGCGAGCTCCAACAGATGGAACAGTTGCTGACGCATGACCTCTGGTCCGCCGACGCCGGTGCGCAAGGCTGCCTCGTAGATGATGAATCCGTAGACCGTGCCGATCCGGCGGACCATGGTCGCCTGGCGTTCGAGCCGGGCTCGGACCCGTTCCTCCACGGTCTCGTCGTCCAGTGGCGGGTACGTCTCGCTCATCAGCCCGCGGATGTACTCCTCGGTCTGGAGCAGCCCCGGGATGGTGAGCGGCTCGTACCAGTTGATCCCGTACGCCTCCGCCTCCGCGGCCATGTACTCCTCGGACCGCTTCGGGAACGGCTCCGGCTTCATGTACTCCGCAGCGGCCATCAGCTTGCCGCTCGCGCCGAACATCGTGTCCGCGATCTGGAGGAGTCGCAGGGTCGGGCGGCGGCGGCCCTGTTCCATGGACTTCACCGTTTCGGCGCCGTAGCCCGCCTCCTGGGCCAGTGCCTCCCGGGTGACGCCCGCTTCGGTGCGCCACAGCTTGATCTGGTTGCCGCCGTACCGCCACGCTTCGGTCACCCGTGTCCTCCCCTGGTACCCGGCGGGTACAACCTCCGGTCGCCCCCGCCTCGTTACTCGCCGGGCCCATACCCGGATCGGGACCCTCTGGAGCATGGACGACACGATCGAGTGGCACTTTCCGCGTACGGCGCGGAGCGTCGGGCGGGCGCGGCAGGTGTTGGCGGCTCAGGCGAAGGAGTGGAAGGTGGACGAGGAGACCGCCGGGGATGCCGTGCTGCTGCTCAGTGAGCTGGTGACGAATGCCGTCCGGCATGCGCGGGTGCCGGCCGGGCGGGAGGTGTGGGTGCGGTGTCACCGGGGTGAGGGGCGGCTGCGGGTGGAGGTGCTCGATGCGGACGGGCAGCTGCCGGTGAGCCGTGCGCCCGGGGTGCTGGGGGAGTCCGGGCGGGGGCTGGGTCTGGTGGCGGCGCTGGCCGATGCGGTGGGGGCGGAGCCGCGGGAGGGCGGGATCGGGAAGACGGTCTGGTTCGAGCTGGGGCTGCTTGCCGGGGAGGCCTGATACCTCCGGTCAGGGGAGGTCGGTGGTGGGCTCCTCGGCGTCGTAGCGGTGGGGCTCGCCGCCCGTCCACTCCACCAGGGGGGAGTCTCCGAGCACGATCTCGTCCGGGTCGGGCACGTCCGCCCGGCGCAGGAACTCGATCACGTCGGCATCGGACCGGGCCAGGCCGAGGGGCTCGTCGTGGCCGCTCACCAGGAGGGAGACGCGGCGGCCTCCCGAGGGGAGGATCCGGTGGACGACGAACGGCGCGTGGTGCATGCGCCCAGCTTCCGGCCGGACGGTCGTGCGCGCATCCCGGAGGCGCCCGGAGGCACCCGGACGCCCCCGAGGGGGCCCGGGTCAGCGGTTGAGGAGGACCAGGGGGATTTTGCGGGTGGTGCGGGCCTGGTAGTCGTCGTACCGGGGCCAGAGGCCGGTCATCAGGCCCCAGTAGGTCTCGTGCTCCTCCGGGGTGGCGGTGCGGGCCTTGGCGTGGAAGACCTCCGGGCCGATCTGGACGCGGACCTCCGGGTCGGCGTCCAGGTTGCGGTACCAGTGCGGGTGCTCGTCGGCGCCGCCGGCCGAGGCGACCAGGATGTAGCAGCCGTCGTCGGGGTCCTCGCCGTAGATCAGCGGGGTGCGGACCGGGCGGCCGGAGGTGCGGCCGAGGGTGGTGAGGAGGAGGGTCGGGACCCCGTGCCAGAGGTGGCCGGCTGCGCCGTGGGTTTCGACGTACTCGCGTACGTGGTCCAGCTTCCAGCCCGGCTCGGGGTCCGTGGGGTGGTCCCAGTCGTCCTTGACCTGGTGCATGTGCGGCCTGCTCTCCGTGCGTCGGCGACGTGCGGGTTAACGAGCAGCGACGTCCGGAGTAACGTTAAACGTCCAGGTTTGTGGCGGTTATCGGGTTGTATGTCCGGCGTGGGCGGGGAGGATCTTCAGGAGTTCCTCCGGGGCCTCGCGCATCACGTTGTGGCCCGAGTCGATCGCGTACGTGTGCCAGTGCGGGGCGGCGGCCAGGCGGTCGTGGAGGGCGGTGAAGGGGGAGGGGGTGGGCCAGCCCGTTGCGTAGACGTAGGACTTGTCGAAGCGGGCCAGATCGTTCTCCAGGCGAACCGCCTGGAGGAGGGAGGCCAGCGGGTGCGGGGTGGCGCGGGGGTCGAAGAAGGGGAGGGGTGCGCTCGCGTAGCCGGTTTCGTCCGTGCCGCGCCCACGCCGGTCAGGGTGACCGGGTAGGCCTCGTGGCCGGCCCGGCGCAGTTCGCGGGCGAGGGGTTCGAAGGTCCAGGCGCCGTGCCAGGCGCCGGGGACGAGGATGTATGTCGCCATGGGGAGTTCTCCTTCCTCAGATTTCGGTGGTTCCGGTGGTCAGGACGATCTTGCCGGTGGTGCGGCCCGATGCGGAGAGTTCGTGTGCCTTCGCCACCTCGGAGAGGGGGAAGGTCTCCGCGATGTGGGGGCGCAGCCGGCCCGACGCCGCGAGCGCGGCGATCTCCTGCAGGCCCGCGTGGTCGGCTTCCACGGCCATGAACACGGCCCGCAAGCCCAGCGGTTCCGCCTGCGCGGCCAGGGCCGCCTCGGCCGGGGAGGCGAGGGAGACCACGATCCCGCCGGGGCGCAGCGTGCGCAGGGAGCGGGGGCCGTACTCGCCGCCGATGGTGTCGATCACGATGTCGACGTCGGTCACCGCCTCCTCGAAGGCCACGGTCCGGTAGTCGATCAGCTCGTCGGCGCCGAAGGAGCGGACCAGCTCGTGCTTGGCGGCGCTCGCGGTGCCGATGACGTACGCGCCCTTCGCCTTGGCGATCTGGATGGCCAGGTGGCCGACCCCGCCGGCCGCCGCGTGGATCAGGACGCGCTGTCCGGGGCGGACGCCGGCGGTGTCCACCAGGGCCTGCCAGGCCGTCAGGGCGGCCAGCGGGAGGGCGGCGGCCTGCACGTGGTCGAGGGCGGCGGGCTTGCGGACCAGGTGGCGGGCGGGGGAGGTGGCGTACTCGGCGTGGGTGCCGGCGGGTGCGGGATGGCGGGGCATGCCGAAGACCTCGTCGCCCGGGGCGAAGAGGGTCACCCCGATGCCGACCGCCTCGACGGTGCCGGACAGGTCCCAGCCCAGCGGGACCGGCGGGGCGTCGGTGCCCGCCAGGCCGCCGACGGCGCGGTGCCAGATGTCGGTGGGGTTCACGGCCGCGGCGTGGATCCGTACGAGGACCTCGGCGGGGCCGGGTTCGGGGCGGGCGGTCTCGGTGAGGCGGAGCACCTCCGGGCCGCCGAAGCCGGTCTGGGTGACGGCCTGCATGGTCTGTGTCGTCTGTGTCGTCTGTGCCGTCCGCGTCGTCTGCGTCATGTGATCAAGGATGGTGGGCGGGTGCGGTCCGGACGAGTGGCCGGAGTGACACGATGTGAAAAGATCTGGCCATGCTGTCGGGGCGTGGAGTGCACAGGGTCGTCGTGCTGGCCCTGGAGGGCGTGTATCCGTTTGAGATGACCATCCCGGTACGGATCTTCGGTACGGCCGAGGGCCCGGCCGGGGAGCCGCTGTACGAGGTGCTGACCTGTAGCCTCGACGGCCGGCCGGTGCGGACCAGCGCCGACTTCAGCGTGGCCGTGGAGCACGGCGGGGAGGCCGTCGCCACCGCGGACACCCTCGTCATCCCGCCCTTCACCTGTGGTGTCGGCGAGGATGCCGAGCAGGACTGGCTGCCGGAGGAGCTGGCGCGGACCCTTGGGCGGCTGCCGGCCGGCGCACGGATTGTCTCCATGTGCACCGCCTCGTACGTGCTGGCCACCGCCGGTCTGCTGGACGGGCGGCGGGCCACCACCCACTGGAACGAGGCCGAGCACTTCCAGCGGGCCTTTCCGCAGGTGCAGGTGGATCCGGACGTGCTGTTCGTGGACGGCGGGCAGGTGCTCACCGCCGCCGGGGTGGCGGCCGGCGTGGACCTGTGCCTGCACCTGCTGCGCCGGGACCACGGCAGTACGGTCGCCAACCGGGTGGCCCGGCTGTGCGTGGTGCCGCCGTGGCGGGAGGGCGGGCAGGCGCAGTTCATCGAGCGGCCGGTGCCGGAGGTTTCGGGGGCGGGTACGGCTGCCACCCGGGCGTGGGCACTGGAGCGGCTGGGCGGGCCGATCGCGCTGGCCGAGCTGGCGCGGCACGCGGGGATGAGCGTACGGACCTTCTCGCGCCGGTTCCGGGACGAGGTCGGCATGACCCCGGGCCAGTGGCTGACCCGGCAGCGGATCGAGCATGCGCGGCGGCTGCTGGAGGTCACGGACCTGCCGGTGGACCGGATCGCGGCGGAGGCCGGGCTGGGGACCGGGGCCTCGCTGCGGCGGCACCTGGCGGCGGCGATCGGCGTGGCGCCACTGGCGTACCGGCAGACGTTCCGGGCGAAGGCAGGCTGAGAGGGCCGAGAGGGCCGAGAGGGCCGAGAGGGCCGAGCAGGCTGAGTCGCCCCCGGTCCCCGTCCCGGTGAGCCCCGTCCCGAGCGGAGCCCGCCCGGCCGAGCCCGGGCGCGGCCGGATCCCGGGGCGACCGTCCCGCCCCGGGGTCCGGGTCTGGGGTGGTCCCGCGCGCTACGGGAGGTAGCGCTCGATGACCTGCGGGCCCTCCTTCTCGATCAGCTTCCGGGCCTTCTCGACCCGCTCCGGAGTCGGGTCGGCGCCCGTGGCCATCACCAGGTCCTCGGGGTCGTAGGGCCGCTCGCCGCCGCTGTACAGCTTCGACGGGCGGCTTACGCTCTTGGGCTGCTGGTCCGATTCACCGGCCATGTCGTACCTCCCTCGGATACCCCCTGGACCCCCATCCTCCGGCCGGTCGGACATGAACGCATGTCGACCGTCGGGGTCCGGTCGGCGCGACGCGGGGCCTGGCCGGCCATAACGCCGGGAGAGGGGCCAACTGGCGGCTTCCGCCCGTCCGTTCGGATTTCTGCGGTTTCCGCAGACCCCCACCGGAACCGTCGCCGCGGCACTGCGTGCCACCGCCGCTCTCAGAGTTGGAACCCGGCGATCACCCCGGCCGCGGTCAGCAGCCCGCAGATGCTCAGGTTGACCGCCCGGTGCTCCCAGAACACGGCCACGAACTCGCGGATCGTGGCGCTCGGCCAGAAGTAGCGGGCCGTGGGCGAGCCCAGCACCTGCCCGTTGACCCCGGCCCGGCGGGCCGTCATCGCCGCCCGGAAGGCGTGGAAGTCGTTGGTGACCACCACACAGCGGTAGCCCGGCCGGGCCGCCGTCATGATCTCCCGGCTGAACTCCATGTTCTCGGTGGTCGTGCGCGAGCGGTCCTCCACCACGACGTGCTCCGCCGGCACCCCCTGCGCGATCAGCCAGTCCGCCATCGCGCGGGCCTCCGGAAGCTTCTCGTCCGGGCCCTGCCCGCCCGAGGTGAGCAGCAGCGGCACCCGCTCGCCCCGCGCCGCCTGGGCGGCGTGGATCTGCCGGCCCTTCTCCAGCCGCGAGGCCAGCAGCGGCGGCACCCGCTCGCCCCCGATCAGACCGGACCCGAGCACCACCACATAGTCCACATCGCCGCGCACCCTGATCCGCCCGTACAGGAAGGCGTACCCGAGGAAGCACAGGAAGATGAAGGACACGTACACCGCGAGCAGCATCAGCGCCGCCACGACCGCGTCGAGGCCCGGGGAGCCGCTGCCGGCGGCCAGGAACAGCAGCACGACCATGACGTAGATCGCCACGCCCAGCAGCCCGGACAGCAGATTGGCCGGCCGTCGCCCCTCCTTGCGGACCATGGTCAGGCCGTTGGCGATCAGGAACCCGCCCAGGACGAGCACCCCGAGCGCGGGAACCAGGAAGACCAGCGCCAGGATGACGGCCGCCAGGGCGGAGGGCAGCCGCGGCACCACCTGGAGGAGCAGTGCCGCCGACAGGCTGATGAAGGCCAGGCCCAGCAGGACGGCGTTCTGGAACCGCCGGCGGTCCTCCCGCACGCTCACGCAGAAGAAGATAAAAAACAGGGCAGCCGGGGCAAAGGCGAGCATGGCGCCCATCGTAAAGGTCACATGGTCGCACCGGTGCGGCGGACGGAACGCCCGGCCAGCACATCGGTCCGGCGCCCGTCCCGCATCACGAACCGCCCGTCGATCAGCACGTACGGGATCCCGACGGGCAGTCGCCGGGGATCGTCGTACGTCGAACCCGCCGCGACCGTCTCCGGATCGAAGAGGACCAGGTCCGCCCGGTGGCCCTCGCGGACCAGCCCCCGGTCGGGCAGCCGCAGCCGGGCCGCCGGCCGGCCCGCCAGATGCGCCACGCACTCCTCCAGGCTCAGGATCCCCAACTCGCGGACGTACCGGCCCAGGTAGTGCGGGAAGGTGCCGTACGCCCGCGGATGCGGCTTGGCGCCCTGCAGGATGCCGTCCGAGCCCCCGGTGTGAGCCGGGTGCCGCATGATCGCCCGTACGTTCTCCTCGTGGCCCACGTGCTGGAGGACCGAGGTGCCCAGCCGGTCCGCCAGCAGCAGGTGCCGGGCCGTGGCCCAGCCGTCCAACCGACGCCCGGTGTACGCCGACAGGGCCGGATCGCGCACCCCCGACACCTCGATCGCCGACCAGTCCACCGGCACCCCGTGGCAGCCGTCCGCGCCCTCCACCTCCAGCGCGTGGCGGATCCGCTCCGCCTCCCGGTCGTCCCGCAGCCGCTCCAGCACCGCCGCCGGCCCGCCCTCGCTCGCCCAGCTCGGCAACAGGGCGGCCAGCGTGGTGCATCCGGGGGTGTACGGGTAGGTGTCCAGGGTGATGTCCGCGCCGGCCGCCAGGGCCCGGTCCAGCAGGTCCAGCAGCTCCCCGGCCCGGCCCGCGTTCTCGGCGAAGTTCATGGTGGCGTGGGCGAGGTGCAGGGCGCAGCCCGCCTCCGCGGCCAGCGCGACCATCTCGGCGTAGGCGGCGAGGGCGCCCCGGCCGTAACTGCGGTGGTGCGGGCAGTAGTAGCCGCCGTACGAGGCCACGACCCGGCAGAGCTCGGTCAGTTCGGACCCGGAGGCGTACATGCCCGGGGTGTAGGTCAGCCCCGAGGACATCCCGACCGCGCCCTGCGCCAGCCCCTCCGCGACCAGGGCGCGCATCCGGTCCAGCTCGGCAGCGGTCGCCGGGCGGTCCTCCCAGCCGAGCGCGTACGCCCGTACGGTGCCCTGCGGCACCAGGTAGGCGGCGTTGACGGCGATGCCCCGGTCGAGGCGGTCCAGGTACTCGCCGACGGTCCGCCAGTCGACGTCGAGGTCCTCGCCGGTCCCGTTCCAGCCGGCGATGGCGGCGCGGACCTCGGCGAGGGTGCGGTCGTCCACGGGCGCGTACGACAGCCCGTCCTGGCCCAGGACCTCCAGGGTCACGCCCTGGGCGGCCTTGGCGCTGTGGTCGGGGTCGCGGAGCAGCGCGAGATCGCTGTGGGCGTGCATGTCGATGAAGCCGGGAGCGAGCGCGAGGCCGTGCGCGTCGATGGTCTCCCGGCCCGGCGGGACATGCCCGATGGCCGTGATCCGGCCCTCGTGCACGCCGACGTCGGCGGTGTACGAGGGCCCGCCCGTGCCGTCGAGGACCCGGGCCCCGCGGATGACCAGGTCCATGGCCAGGAGTCCAGGGCTAGAAGAAGGTCCGGATGCAGTCGGTGACCGTGCCGTCGGGCTCGACCACCGGGATCAGCGGCCACTTCTCGAAGATGGTGCACGGGTGGGCCATGCCGAGCGAGACCCAGTCCCCGACCTCCAGGCGGGCCTCCGGCCCGGTCTCCAGCCAGGCGTGCTGGTCGGACAGCTTGGTCACGGTGATCCCGGTGCCCGGCCGCTCGCTCCCGTCGGCCCCGCGCACCGCGACCACCTCGGGCAGCCCCAGGTCGTACGCGATGTCGCGCTTGCCGGCGTTGATGAAGGCCTGGCCGGGGTTGGGCCGGGACACCACCTGGGTCCAGAGCCGGAAGGCGGGCAGCAGGCCGCCCTCCTCCGGGATCCGGTTGAAGGGGGTGAGGCCGGAGTACCAGCCGTGGTCGTGGGAGATGTACGCCCCGGAGCGGAGCAGCTTCAGGACCGGCCGGGACAGCGCGGGGACCTCCGCGAACACCTCGGCGACGGCGTCGAACCACTCGCTGCCGCCCGCACTGACGATGATCTCCTCGGCCTCCGTGACACCGGCGAACAGGCCGCGCTTGTCGAGGTCCGCGGCGAGGGCGGTCAGCCGGCGCAGCCACACCCGGACGGTGGTGGCGTCGGCACCCGGCATGGTGGCCTCGTAACCGGCGACGCCCACCAGGCGGAGCCGCCCGGAGGCGGCGACGGCCTCGGCGACCGCGACGCACTCCTCCTCGGTCCGGATCCCGGTCCGGCCCTCGGCGCCGGCGCCGAGCTCCACCACCACGTCCACGGTGGCGTCCCGGCCGGCCAGGGCCGCGTCCATCAGCTCCACCCCGCGAACGGAGTCGACGTAGCAGACGAAGCGGAACTCCGGGTCCGCGGCGAGCTCGGCGGCCACCCAGTGGAGGGCGGCGGCGTCGACCAGCTCGTTGGCCAGGAAGATCCGCCGGACGCCGAAGGCCCGGCAGACCCGCGCCTGGTGGGGCATGGCGACGGTGATGCCCCAGGCGCCCTGCTCCAGCTGCCGCTCGAACAGCTGCGGTGCCATGCAGGTCTTGCCGTGCGGGGCGAAGGCGAGCCGGTGGCGGGCGCAGAAGGCGCTCAGGGCGGCCAGGTTGTGCTCCAGGGCCTGCGCGTCGAGGGTCAGCACCGGGGTGGTGAACCCGCCGGTGTGGAGGCCGCGCCGCTCGGCGGCGAGCTGCCCGACGGTCAGTCCGGCGGCTTCGGCGTCCGGCGGGAGGCCCTTGAACCGGTGGTCGACCACCTCGTCGGCAAGCCGCCGGATCGCTTCGCTGGCCATGGGGTTCCTCCCGGGGTATTGCGTGTTGCGCTCTGTGCAACGGTCGTTGCGGATGCCGCTCAGTGCTGTCTAACATCCAAGGTGACGGCGGGTCAACGCCGCGCCCAGCCGGAAACAGGAGCGGACACGGCATGAGCCAGTCGGTGGAGCGGGCGCTCCGGATCCTGCCGGTCCTCGCCCAGGGCCCCACCGGCCTCGGCGAGGTCGCGCAGGCCCTGGACGTGCACAAGAGCACCGCGCTGCGCCTGCTGCGGACCCTGCACGAACACGGCCTCGTCTACCGCCAGGCCGACGGCCGCTACCGCCTCGGCGCCCGGCTGTTCGCCCTGGCCGCCGAAGCGGTGGAGAACCTGGACATCCGCGAGATCGCCCACCCCCACCTCGCCGCCCTCAACGCACAGACCGGCCACACCGTGCACCTCGCCCTGCACCAGGACGACGAGGTCCTGTACGTGGACAAGGTCGACAGCCGCTACCCCGTCCGCATGTACTCCCGCATCGGCCGGCCCGTCCCGCTCACCGTCGCTGCCGTCGCCAAGGTGCTCCTCGCCGACCTGGACGACACCGAACGGCGGGCCCTGGCCGAGCGGATCGACTACCCCCGCTACACCGCCCGCTCGACCCCGGACGCGGAGTCCTTCCTCCGCGAGCTGGACCTCGTACGGGCCCAGGGCTGGGCCGCCGACCTCGGCGGCCACGAGGAGTCCGTCAACTGCGTGGGCGCGCCCGTGCGCGGGCCCGGCGGGCGGGTCGTGGCGGCCGTCTCCGTGTCGGCGCCCAGCATGGTCGTCACGGGCGAGGAGCTGCTGGCACTGCTGCCCCAGGTGCTCCGCACCGCCGAGGCCATCGGCAACGACTACTCAGGAGAGACCGCGTGAGCGAGAAGACCGAGAAGACCGAGAAGACTGCTGTCACACCCGCTACCCACACCACCCCGCCGGCCAGGTTCTCGCACGGGGTGCGCAGGGGGAACCTGCTCCAGGTCGCCGGCCAGGTCGGCTTCCTCCCGCACGTCGAGGGCCGGCCGCCGACGCCCGCCGGGCCGACCCTGCGCGAGCAGACGCTCCAGACGCTGGAGAACGTCCGGTCGGTGCTGGAGGCGGGCGGTGCGACCTGGGACGACGTGATGATGATCCGCGTCTACCTGACCGACACGGACCACTTCGCCGAGATGAACGAGCTCTACAACGCCTACTTCGAGGAGCAGGCCCTCCAGGCCCCGCCGGCCGCCCGGACCACCGTGTACGTGGGCCTACCGGCCGGTCTGCTGATCGAGATCGACGCGCTGGCGGCGCTGGGCTGACACCGGACGCCGATACCGGACGCCGATACCGGACGCGAAGGGGGCGCCCCCCTGGCGGTGGGGCGCCCCGATCGGTGCACGGCTCAGACGCAGTACTGCGATTCCTTGCCGATGGACCGGTACATGCAGTCCGCGTTCTCCAGCAGCTGGAGCACCGCGTCCCGGTTCCGGCTGGTCTCGCGCTCGATCACCTCGTCGGGCGGGTAGAAGCCGCCGCCGCCCGCGCTCTCCGGGTACATCTCGAAGGTGTAGCCGAAGATCTTCTGGTTGCCCCACAGCCAGTCGTCGATGGTGCCGTCCGTGATGTAGAGGTCACTGGACTGCTCGGCGGTGTAACCGTTGCTGGCCGCCATCTTCTGGCCGACGGCCTTGAAGGCGCCCAGGTCGTCGGCCGTCAGGCCGGGGGCGGTGTCGTTGTAGGTGTATCCGAACGGCCACAGCACCAGCTCGCTGTACGTGTGGAAGTCGATGGCGGCCTTGATCTGCTGCTTGCCGCCCACCACCCGGCTGCGGACGAAGTCCGAGACGACCTTCACCTCGGGGGCCGACTCGGCGGCTGCACCGCGGTAGGTCTCGGAGCTCTTGCTGCTGCTGGAGCCGCCGCAGCAGCCCCACTTGTAGTTCCAGTTGCGGTTCTCGTCGGTGCCCACGTACGAGGAGCCGGAGTTGGGCTGCCGGTTCTTGCGCCAGGACCGGTAGGAGCCGGTGGCGATGTCGTACTCGCCGCCGTCCGGGTTGAGGTCCGGGACGATCCAGATCTCGCGGCCGTTGACCATATTGGTGATCCGCGAGTCGGTGCCGTAGTCCTCGCCGAACTCGCGCAGCAGGTACAGGGCCATCTCGACGGTCAGGTGCTCGCGGGCGTGCTGGTGGTGCGTGAAGAGCACCTCGGGCTCGGCCTCGTCGGTGCCGACGTTGTCACTGATCTTGATGGCGACCAGATCGCGGCCCTGGTAGGACTTTCCGATCACCCGCTTGCTCATGATGTTCGGGTACTGGGCGATGCGCTGGTCGATCTCGGCGCTCATCTCGGCGTAGTTGTGGTACCTGGAGTCGGCCGAGGGGAAGTCCATGGGGGTGGCTGCGATCCCGGGCAGCGACCGGTCGGGGGGTCCGGCCAGAGCAGTCAACTTGTAGCCGAGCGCGCGCAGCTTCTTGGCCTGCATGGTGTCGGCGCTGACGACCACGGTGTGGTCGTCCACCTCGTCGATCGAGACTCCGGTGCGGGCGAGCGCCGTCCGGTCGGCGACGGTGGACGGCCCGTGGATCCGGTACTGGACGATCGCCTCGTCCTGGGTGGCCGTGGACGGGCTCGGCGGCGCCGATGCGGTGGCGCTCATGCCGTAGGCGGGTGCGCCGAGCGCGAGCGCCAGCAGGGCCGCCGTGACGACGGACCTCCGGCGGGTGTGTAGCCGCATGCGATCTCCTGGGTCGGGAGTGTGGGGGTAGCCGTGCGGACGCGCACAGCGTGCGCTTCTGGCATGGACCGGTCAAGGACCGGAAACCGGCCACCCCCACACATGCCCGCTATGCGGCCACGGCAGGCTCCGCTACGGGAGCGAGTGCACCTTCGGGCCCACCGCGTTGGACCAGGCGTTGCCGGCCTTCGCGTCCCAGTTCGTCGACCAGGTCATCGCCCCGCGCAGCGCCGGGTATGTCTTGGACGGCTTGAAGGAGCCGCAGTTCGTCCCGCGGGTCAGGCAGTCCAGGGCGTTGTTGACCACGGTCGGCGCGACGTAGCCGCTGCCCGCGCCGCTGGGCGAGGCGGGCAGGCCCAGGCCCACCTGGGAGGGGGCGAGGCCGCCCTCCAGCTGGATGCAGGCCAGCGCGGTGAGGAAGTCCACCGAGCCCTGGGAGTAGACCTTGCCGTCGCAGCCCAGCATCGAGCCGCTGTTGTAGTACTGCATGTTGACGACGGTGAGGATGTCCTTGATGTTGAGCGCCGTCTGGAAGTAGGCGTTCGAGGTCGACTGCATGTCGATGGTCTGCGGGGCCATGGTGATGACCAGCGAGGGCCCGGCCTTCTGGGAGAGCGAGCGCAGCGCCTGGGTCATATAGGTGGCGTTGAGCCCGTTCTCGAGGTCGATGTCGATCCCGCTGAAGCCGTACTCCTGCATCAGCGCGTACGCCGAGTTGGCCAGGTTGTTCGCGGAGGCCGAGTCGTTGACCGTGATGGTCCCCTTCTCGCCGCCGATCGAGAGGATGACCGATTTTCCGGCCGCCTTCTTCGCCGCGATGTCCGCCTTGAACTGGGCGACGGTGTAGCCGCCGAGGCCCGCCGAGTCGAGGTTGAAGGTGATGGCCCCGGGCGTGGTGGTGGCATCGGCGAAGGAGACCGCGATGATGTCGTACTGCGCCTGGACGTCCGAGAGCCGCTGGACGGTGGCCCCGTTGTTGAAGTTCTGCCAGTAGCCGGTGACCGCGTGCCGGGGTACGGCCGGATTGCCCGGGTTGCCGGTGTCGGGCGCCGTGGTGCCGCTGACCGGGGCCGACTTCGGTCCTTCACCCGCCTGGTTGTACGCGCTCACCTGGAGGGAGTAGGTGGTCGACGGGGCCAGACCGGTGAGCTGGGTGGTGGCGCCGGTGACCGTGGCCACCCGGGAGCCGTCCCGGTAGACGTGGTAGCCGGTGGCGCCGGAGACCGCGTTCCACGAAAGGGTGAGCGTGCTGGCGCTCTGGCCGGAAACCGCGAGTCCGGCGGGTGCGCCGGGGATCGACGGGCCGGGGTCGGTGCCCCCGCCGCCGTCCGGGCCGAAGACGGAGAACTCGTCCACGTGGTAGGCGGGCTGGCCGTACCAGCCGTGGGTGTAGACGGTGACCTGGGTGGTGTTGGGGCCGGTGGAGAAGGTGGTCGACAGCTTCTGCCAGCCGCCGCCCGAGCCGGGGGTCCAGGTGGAGACGTCCTGGGTTCCGGTTCCGCTCGCGCCCAGGTACACGTAACTGCCCTGCACCTGGGTGCTCAGTGTGTAGGTGGAGTTCGGCTTGACCGTGACGGTCTGGCTGCAGCGGGCGTTGTCCTGCCCGCTCGGGGTGGCCTTGAGGGCGCCGGCCCCCGCGTACGTCGGGGCGGAGACGGCGGTGCCGCTGCCGCCGGTGCAACTCCAGTTGGCGAGGCCGGACTCGAAGCCGCCGTTGCGGGCGACGTTGACGTCGGCGGCCTGTGCGGTGCCGGTGACGATGGCGGTGAGGCCGGTCGCGGTGAGGGTGGCGGCGCCCAGCAGGGCGAGGGAGCGTCTGCGGTTCACGTATGGCTCCGGTGGGGGGGAGGGGGAGTGGGAGGGGGGTGTGGGGGATCCCGCAGCCAAGGTGGTCCAGACCAATCCCGCTGTCAAGAGTCTTTGCAAAGTGGCTGAAAACCATTGGAGTTCCCTTCCTGCTTGTCCGGGTTTTTGGCCACCTGTGACCTGCGTCCTGCGCATGGGAATCGACAAGGCCCTGCCCTGCCAGGGAGGACGCGGATAAAGTGCTGAGGCAGGAGGGGTGGGGGCACCTCCCGGCGGCAGCCGGGGGAGCGTCGATCGTTTGCGGTCGCGCAGCATGCGCGTACGCGGCAACCACAGGGACCAGTCCCGGCGGTGGCCGGGGGAGTACGGGGAACAGGGGGATTCGCGTGCCGACCGCCATCGCTGTCACCAGCGCAGACCTGGTGCTTCCCGCCCCCGACCGGCACACCCCGTCGGCCGCCGTGCTGCACCCGCCCGAACGGCTCGATCTGGAGCAGGCGCTCGCCGAAACCGCCGCCCTGCTGGACGGGAACGGCCACCTGCTGGTCGTCGTACCGTCCTGGCTGCCCGCCCCCGTCGTCCGCCGGCTGCACACCGTACGCGCCATCCTGGAAACCGACCGGATCGCGCTGCTCGGCATCGATCTGCCGCCGCTCGCCACCGCCCTGCTGGTCCGTCAGCTCCGCCAGCTCACGGTGTGCGATTTCAGCCCCGGAATCATTGCCTCCGCCGCCCGGCTGCTGTCCCACTACATCCATGCCGGCGCGCTGCTCGGCAGTGTGGCCAAACTCGACCGGGTCCCCGTCGACTTCAAGGCCCACGCCCGCTCCTGGGTGTCCGGCGCCCAGTTCGCCGTACTGGCCAACCCCACACCCCACCTGGTGAAACTCGGACCGGGAGCCGTCCTCCCGCCCGGCCCCGGCTTCGCCACCCACCTCAGCTTCGCCCGCGGCCAGCTCCCCGGAGACTGGGTCGCCGCCGAACTGGCCCCCGCCTGGCAGGTCCAGGGCGTGCTGGAGAACCCGCTGCCCGCCGACTCACCGGCCTGGTGGGGCACCCCCAAGCTGATCGAGTTCGCCGCGGCCATCCCCGACATCGCGGTCCTCTACCAGCTCGTCGCCTCCGTCCGCCGCGAGGAATGCCGATGGTGCGGCCTCGAACTCATCGGCGACCGCTGCGGCTTCTGCGCCACCCCGATCCCGGCACTCTCCAGAACCTGACCCACGCTCCTGACCCACGAACGACGAGGTCCCCGGCTCATGAACTCACGCCAGCGCCGCGGCGTCATCCTGCTGCTCCTCTCGGTCCTGTGCGCCCTCGGCGCCCTCGCCGGGGTGATCTCGGTGATCGGCGAGGTCAACTCGAAGGTCGGGCCCGAGGTCGTCGCCTACCGGGTCAAGAGCGATATAGCTCCCTACACCCCGCTGGACGGCAGCAGGTTCGAGCAGGTGAAGATCCCCGAGCGGTGGCGACCGCCGACCGCCGTGACCGATCTCGGCACGGTGCAGGGGAAGATCGCGGTCACCGGCCTCAAGAAGGGCTCACTGCTCCAGTCCGACATGGTCGTGGACCGCCCCAAACTCCAGGCGGGCGAACAGGAGATCGCCATCATGATCGACCCGTCCACCGGAGTCGCCGGGAAGATCCGCCCGGGCGACCGGGTCAACATCACCGCGACCTTCAAGGGCAAACGGGCCACCGACCCCGACCGGTCCGTGATCATCGTGGTCAACGCCCGGGTCATCGAAGTCGGCCGGCTCACCCCGGTGGAGAAGAACGGCGACCGCAAGGGCACCGGCACCGGCACCGCCGAAGCCGTGCCGATCACGTTCGCCCTCGGCAACAAGGACGTCAACCGGGTGGCCTACGCCGAGTCCTTCGCCGAACACGTCCGGCTGGCCCTGCTGCCCCCCGGCACCGAGGGATCCGTCCCGCCCGCCGACCGCTGGTACACCCTCGACGGGGACAAGTGAGGCCGGCATGACCACCCCCAGCACCCCCGGCACCCGCATCCTTCCGGCCGTCTCCGACCCGGACGCCGCCCGCGTCCTCGTCACCCTGCTCGGGCAGCTCCCCGCCGCCGAGCCGGCCGCCCCGGTCCCGGACTCCACCACCCTCCTGGACACCCTGGCCCGGCTGGCCGCCGAGTCCGTGGACGCCCTGCCCGAGGTGGTCCTCGTCCACGAGCGGATCGGGCCGCTGCCCGCCCTCGACCTGATCCGCGAGGTCGCCCTCCGCTTCCCGCCGGTGGGCGTGGTCCTGGTGTCCTCGGACGCCGGCCCGGCCCTCTTCTCCGCCGCCATGGACTCCGGCGCCCGCGGTCTGGTCGGGCTGCCGCTGGCCTACGAGGAACTCTCCGCCCGCGTCCAGGGCGCCGCCCAATGGGCCGCCGGCGTCCGCCGCCACCTGGGCCGGAGCACCGGCGGGGATGTCTTCACGGGACCCGGCACCGGCCGGGTCGCCACCGTCACCGGCGCGAAGGGCGGGGTCGGCACCACCTTCTGCGCGGTCCAGTTCGCCCTCGCCGCGGTCGCCGCCGGGCGGCGCGTGGCCCTGGTCGACATGGACCTCCAGGCCGGCGACGTCGGCTCCTACCTGGACGTGCAGTTCCGGCGGTCGATCGCCGACCTGGCCGGCATCCAGGACATCTCCCCGCGGGTGCTCGGCGACGCCGTGTACGAGCACCCCACCGGGCTCGCCCTGCTGCTGGCACCCGCCGACGGCGAACGCGGGGAGGAGGTCGACGAACGGGCCGCCCGGCTGATCGTCACCGCCCTGCGGCACCGCTACGACCTGGTGGTCGTGGACTGCGGCAGCCAGCTGTCCGCGGCGGGCGCCGCCACCGTGGAACGCGCCGACGTGGCCGTCCTGGTCACCACCCCGGACGTGGTCGCGGTCCGCGCGGCCAAGCGGACGGTCCGGATGTGGGAGCGGCTCCAGGTCCGCAAGGCGGAGGACACCACGATGGTGGTCAACCGCTGGACCAAGCACACCGAGATACAGCCCTCCCTGATCGAGAAGATCACCAAGACCCGGGCCACCCGCACCCCGGTCCCGGCGAACTTCAAGGAACTCCAGTCCGTGGTCGACGCGGGCCGGGTCCAGGACCTCGACAACCGCTCGGCGGTCAAGCAGGCCCTGTGGACCCTGGCCGGCGAACTCGGCCTGCTCCGCAGCCCGGAGGACACCCCTCCGCCGGGCCAGGCAGCCGCCCCCGGCGCCACCCTGGCCCTGCGCGCGGCGGGCCCGGTCGCCCGGACGCGCGGCGCCGCCCGGGGCGACCGGGCCGACCGGTCCGACCGGTCCGACCGGGGCGCGCTCGGCTCCTGGCTACGACGCCCGACCCGGGAGGGCTGACCCCATGCCCAGACCCGCCGTGAACAGGCCGGCCCGCGACCGCGGGCAGGTCGCCGTGGAGTTCGCCGGGATGCTGCCGTTCATCGTGCTGCTGATCATGGCGGTCTGGCAGTGCGTGCTGATCGGGTACGCGTTCTCCCTGGCGGGCAACGCGGCGGACGAGGCGGCCAGAGCGGGCGCGGTCACCCGCGACCCCGCCGCCTGCGCCGCGGCGGCCGGGGAACACATCCCGGGCTCCTGGGAAACCACCGCCGACTGCCCGGCCCCGCCCGCCACGGGCCTGTACCGGGTCTCGGTCCGACTCCAGATCCCGATCCTCCTGCCGGGCCTGAACCTGGGCCCCCAGATCACGGGCGAAGCGGGCGCGGCCATGGAAAAGGAGTCCAACTGATGCTCCTCAAAGGGGACGCACCCGGCAGCGTGCGCGGGCTCCGGGCGGAGCCGGGGATTCGCCGGGGCCGCCGGGCGCGGGCGGATCGGGGGCAGGTGGCGTTGGAGTATCTGGCGTTTCTGCCGATTCTGTTGCTCATCGGGCTTGCCGGCATCCAGCTCGGCTGGATCGCCTATGTGGAGCAGCAGGCCGAGAACGCCGCGCGCGTGGCCGCCCGTACCGCCTCCCTGGAGGGCATCCCGGCCGGCCAGGCCGCCGGAATGGCCGCCATCAAGGAAGGCCTCCAGAGCGGCTCCACCGTCGTCGTCGGAGGCGGGGACGCCCTCACCGCCACCGTGACCATCCAGGTCAACTCCATCGTGCCCGGCCTCAGCTTCGAGCAACGAACACGCACCGCCACCATGCCCAACGACGACCCGAACCCGAATCCGTAAGGGGGCCGGACCTGCCATGAGCCTGCGATCCAGGGTCAACACCCCCGACGACCGCCACAGCCCCCGCGAGGACGGCCGCCTGGTCTCCTCCTACCGCGCCAAACTCCTCGAGGAGATCGACCTCGCCGAAATGTCGGCGCTCGCGCCGACCGAGCGCCGCGCCCGCCTCGAACGCGTCCTCGGCCACATCATCAGCCGCGAAGGCCCCGTCCTCTCCACCGCGGAGCGCGCCCAGCTGATCCGCCGGGTCGTCGACGAAGCCCTCGGCCTCGGCGTGCTCGAACCCCTCCTCGAAGACCCCTCCATCTCCGAGATCATGGTCAACGGACCGGACCACATCTACGTGGAACGAGCCGGCCGCGTCGAGCAGCTCCCGCTCCGCTTCGCCTCCCACGAGCAGCTCATGCAGACCATCGAGCGCATCGTCTCCGCCGTCAACCGCCGCGTGGACGAGGCCAATCCGATGGTCGACGCCCGCCTCCCCACCGGCGAACGCGTCAACGTGATCATTCCGCCGCTCTCCCTGACCGGCGCCACCCTCACCATCCGCCGCTTCCCGCGCGCCTTCACCCTGCCCGAGATGATCGCCCTCGGCTCCCTCGACGAGCAGATGCTGCTGCTCCTCTCCGGACTGGTGCAGGCGAAGATGAACGTGATCGTGTCCGGCGCCACCGGCACCGGCAAGACCACCCTCCTCAACGCCCTCTCCGGCCTGATCCCGGAGGGCGAACGCATCATCACCATCGAGGACTCGGCGGAACTCCAGCTCCAGCAGTCCCACGTCATCCGGCTGGAATCCCGGCCCCCCAACGTCGAGGGCAAGGGCCGGATCACCATCCGCGACCTGGTCCGCAACTCCCTCCGGATGCGCCCCGACCGGATCGTCGTCGGCGAGGTCCGCGGCGGCGAGACCCTCGACATGCTCCAGGCCATGTCCACCGGCCACGACGGCTCCCTCGCCACCGTGCACGCGAACAGCGCCGAGGACGCCCTGATGCGGCTCCAGACCCTCGCCTCGATGTCCGAGGTCGAGGTCCCCTTCGAAGCCCTCCAGGACCAGATCAACAGCGCCGTCAACGTGGTCGTCCAGCTCACCCGGTTCGCCGACGGCTCCCGCCGGATCACCGAGATCTCCATCCTCGACTCGCACGGCCGCGAGCCCTTCCGGATCATCACGGTCTGCCGGTTCGCCGCCCAGCCGCTCAGCGCCGACGGACGCGTCCACGGCTATTTCGAGTACTACCCGCTGCCCCGCCGCATCGCCGAACGCCTCTACATGAACAACCAGCCGATCCCGCAGGCCTTCGGGGTCGCCGCCACCGAGGACCAGCTCACCACCCGGATCGCCCTGTGACCCAGCCCGTACTCCTGACCCTCGTCGCCACGCTCCTCGCCTGCGTGCTGCTCGTCCTGGGCGTCCACGCCTACGCGAAGGGCCGCGCCCAGCGTGCCGCGCTCATCGAACGCCTCTCCGCGAGCGGGGAACCGGAAGACGCCGGCCGCCGCCGCCGGTTCCGCTCCCTGGACCGGCGCCTGCGCGGCACCGCCCCCGGCCGCCGGATCGAGCTGAAGCTGGCCGCCACCGGCCTGGACCTCACCCCGGGCGAGTTCTTCGTCTACATGACCGCCTCGGTGGCCGCGGTCTGGCTGATCGCCGCCGCCCTGCTGGCGCCCTTCTTCGGCCCGGTGGCCGGCCTGATCGGCCTGTGGTCGGCGAACGCCTTCCTCAACTGGCAGCGGGCCCGGCGTACGGAGCGCTTCATCAACCAGCTCCCCGAACTGGCCCGGATCCTGGCCAACGCCACCCAGGCCGGACTGGCCCTCCGTACCGCCATCGGGATGGCCGCGGAGGAGCTGGAGGCCCCGGCGGGCGAGGAGCTCGGCCGGGTCGCGAACCGGCTGGCCGTCGGCCATTCCATCGACGAGGCACTCGGCGAACTCACCGAGCGCCTGCCCTCCCGCGAGCTCGTGGTCCTGGTCTCCACCCTGGTGCTGTCCGCCCGCGCGGGCGGCGCGATCGTCGGCAGCCTCCGCAATCTGACCGTCACCCTGGAACAGCGGAAGGAGACCCGCCGCGAGGTCCGCACCCAGCTGTCCCAGGTCACCGTGACCGCCTACCTGATGCCGTTCATCGGCCTGGGCTCACTGCTGCTGGTCGACACCCTGATGCCGGGCGCCCTGGACCGGATGACCGGCTCCGTCGCCGGCCAGCTCGCGGTCCTGGCCGCGCTCGGGCTGTTCGCCCTCGGCTTCGTCTCCATCCGCCGTCTGTCGAAGATCGAAGTCTGAGGGGCCGACCGCTGATGACCGTGCCGATCGCCGGCCTGCTGCTGGCCCTCCTGATGGCCCTCTCCGTCCTCGGAGCCTTCCACGGCCTCCGCCTCTACCGCTCGGAGACCAAACTCCCCACCGACCTCGCCCTCGCCCTGGAGGTCGGAGCTACCCGCACCACGGCCGTGGGCTCGGTCATCGACCGGATGGGCATCCGGTACGCCCCGCTGGTCCTGCGCCTGATGGGCCCCAAGCGGGTGGCGAAAAAACGCCGCCAGATCGACATGGCGGGCAACCCGGCCGGCCTGACCCTCGACCGCTACGCCGCACGCCGCGCCGTGTACGGGGCACTGGGCGCGGCCGGCGCCTTCGCGATGCTGCTCAACGGCCGGCTGGTCCTCGCCCTGATCATGGTCGCCTTCGGGCTGTTCTGGATCGAGGCGGGCCTGTGGTCGGCGATCCGCGTCCGCCGGGACCACATCGAGCGGACCCTGCCGGACTTCCTCGACGTCCTGGCGGTGGTCGTCAGCGCGGGGCTGGGCTTCCGGCCCGCCCTGGAGCGGGTCGCCGACAAGTACGAGGGCCCCTGGTCGGACGAAATCCGCATCACCCTCCAGCAGATGGACATGGGCGTCAGCCGCCGCCAGGCCTTCGACGAGCTGCGCCGGCGCAACGACAGCGAACAGGTCGCCCAGTTCGTGACCGCGCTCCAGCAGGGCGAGGAACTCGGCTCACCCATCGTCGACACCCTGATCGCGATCGCCGAGGACATGCGCCGTACGGACGCCCAGAACGCGCGGCGCCGCGCCGCCCGGGCTGTTCCGAAGGCCACCTTCGTGGTGACCACGTTCATGCTGCCCGGCACGATGATCCTGCTGATCGGCGGGTTCGTGTACGGCGCGGACATCGATTTCGGCGCAATGCTGGGTGCCCGCTGATGCCGCCGCGTACGCGGACGCCGACGCCGGCACCGATCCGGATCCTCATCGCCGACGACAACCCGGTCATCCGGGCGGGCCTGGCCGCGCTGCTGTCCCCGCACCCCGACCTCCGGGTGATCGCCCAGGCCACCAACGGCGGCGACGCCCTGGCCCTGACGCGCCGCCACCGCCCGGACGTGGTCCTGCTGGACGTCCGCCTGCCGGGCGTGGACGGCATCTCGGCACTGCCGCACCTGGTCCAGCTGGCGGCGGTCCTGATGCTGACGTCCAGCCGGGAGCCGGACGTGGTCCGCGAGACGCTGCTGCTGGGCGCGAACGGCTACCTGCTGCACGGCGAATTCACCCCGGAGGACCTGACCCGCGCGGTCCGCGACGTCCACGAGGGCCGCCCGCACTTCACCCCGACGGCGGCGAGCGTGGTACTGGCGGAGCTGCGGCGGCGGGGGTCTTCGCAGGCGCAACGAATTGTGGCACAGTCTTCGGAGCGAGCCCCCAACCACACGAATTTCGGGCTGAGTTCGAGGGAGGTGGAGGTGATGGACCTGATCGCGTCCGGAATGACAAACCAACAGATCGCCGCCACCTGCTTCATCAGCGAGAAAACGGTCAAGAACCACATCAACCGCATCTTCGCGAAGCTCCAGAGCGCGAGCCGCAGCGAGGCGATAGCCCGGTGGCTGGGAACGATCCGTTCCGGGGCGGTGGGCCATGGGTAGACGCAGTGCGCAGTGGGTCCGTAGATGGGTCCCAGGACCCTTTGCAAGCGCGGGTGCGACTGAGTACCGTCCGCGAGTCGACAGCGGGACCGGATCTGGAGGGGGCCCCCATGCGGAACCTCAAGTGGCACCGTTTGAAGGGCAGGGACGAGGGCCAAACGGCCTTCGAGTACCTGGGGATCGTCGTGGTGGTCGTGCTGATCATCGGCGCGATCCTCGCGTCGGGGGTTGGGGACCGCATTTCAGCGGCCATCGTTCAGGCGGTCGCCGACATCACGGGTTGAGGCCGCCCGCGACGGGCGAGCGGGACCGAGGGCAGACCTTCCCCCTCTACGTTGTCGTGGTGGCCGGTCTGCTCTTCGCCGCGTTTGCCCTGTTCGTCGTCGGGTTTGCAGGGGCGGCTCGCAGCGACGGCCAAGGGGCCGCCGATGCGGCTGCACTGGCAGCCGCACGCGAGGCGCGGGACGGCGTTTTCACGGGGCTGGTGCTGGACGATCTCACTCCGGACGACTGGGGCGAACTCCTCGACGGCGACTACTTCGACGTGGGCGCGGCGTGCGCGGAGGCAGGCAGTTTTGCCGCGCAGAACGATGCCTCCGTCACCGGATGTGAATCGGCGCTTCCCCGCTTCACCGTTGATGTACGGACGAACCGTGCGGTGGGCAACTCGGTCGTTCCGGGGACGGAGAGCACGTACGCCGTCGCCACAGCCACCGCCGTCATCGAGCCGCGCTGCACTCTTGGCCCCGCGCCGACGGAGACGGTCACGCCGTCGCCCACGCCGAATCCGACGACTCCACCCGTTCCCGATCCGGTCAACTTCGTGTGCGAGGACGGGAAAGACTTCAAGCTTGATCCCCTGGACCCGGGGGAGCCGGCGGAGCTGGCGCGCAGACTCTTCAAGGTGAGGCTGGACGGCTGATGGCGCAACGAGAGACAAGGAAGCGGAGCAGATGAGCATTCGGCAGACGGCGAAGGTCGGCAGGGCAGCGCCCATAGTGGTCGCGGCGGTCCTGACGCTCACTCTGGCCGGGTGCGGAATCGGCGACGACGAGAAGCCGAAGGCTGCGCAGCCCAGCAACCCGGCGTCCCAGGGATCGGCCGGCACGCGGAACCCCGCGCCCAACACGCCGAGTACGGCTGTGGAAGAGGTCATCGCGACGTCGAACGGGCCGGAATCCCTGGTCATGGAGATCAACTCGGCCGTCCGGGACCCGGGGGGCTTCGTCACCGTCAACGGCAAGATCAAGAACAACGGCTCCGGCAAGTACGTGCAGACCCAGATCTGGCGCGGCACCGAAAAGAACGCAAGCCCCAACTCGATCGCAGGGGCCACCCTGGTCGACCGGGCGGGCAAGAAGCGCTACTACGTACTCAGGGACACGGAGGGGCGGTGCCTGTGCACGACTTCCATCCTGTCCATTGACGCGGGAGGCTCAGTTCCTGTGACGGCGCAGTTCCCCTCGCCGCCGTCCGGCACGACAGAGGTCGACTTCGGCCTGCCCACATTCGCCACGGTAGCCATCAAGATCTCCGGGTGACCCCATGACCACACGCCACCGCGCATCCGCCGCCACCGCCATAGTCGGCCTGGTCATCGCCGGGGCCCACTTCATCGGTGCGGCCAGCGCCCACGCCGACGATCCGACCGCGCCGCCCGGGACCGAGCCCTCGGCTGCGCCGCCCGTTGCCATCGACTCCAATTCGCCCGGCCTCAAGATGCCTCAGGGCGGCGTCCTTGCCGCGCCCAAGGTGCTGGACATTGCCGAGGTCGTCGAGGACCTCGGGGGTGAGCAGCGGCGGCAGGAGACCAATCAGACCGTGATGATGGCCCTTCAGGCCGAGGTGCTGTTCCCCGAGGACAGTGATGTCCTCAACGCCCAGGCCTCGGCCCGCATCCAGGCCATCGGCCAGGAGATCAACCAGCAGAAGGCCACCCGCGTCCGGGTGTTCGGATTCACCGACGACCAGGGCAGCTACGAACACGGCAAGGTGCTCTCCAAGAAGCGCGCCGACTCGGTGCAGCGGGAGCTGGCGAAGACGGTGACCAATCCGTCCGTCATGTTCGACATCCGCGGCTACAGCGAGGACTACCCGATCGCGGACAACAAGACGGAAGAGGGCCGCAAGAAGAACCGGCGCGTGGAGATCACGTTCCCCCGCGGGGCCTCGTAGCCGCACGCCGTCCCGGAGGACAAGGGCTGGCACCCGCCGTCCACCGAGCCGTGGCCCGCGTACACTCCACCCGTCTACAACCCGTCTCCCCAGTCGAGTTGAGGGCTGAGCGCGGCGCTGGGCTAGCGCTGCTCATGTGTGAGCAGCAGGTCTGCCATCTCGCGCGCTCGCAGGGCCGGCTCGCGGCCGGGGGTCAGGGCGGCGACCACCGTGGCGCCCTCGACCAGGATCAGCAGCTGGTCGGCTACGGCCGGTGGAGCCTCCGTCAGGTCGGCCAGCAACCTGCGGAGTTCCGTCTTGTGGGTGTGGACGATCTCCGGTGCGGCCGGGCCGAGTTCGCCGTACGCGTTGAGGAAGGCGCAGCCGCGGAACTCCGGCTCGGTGAACCAGTCGGCCAGCCAGTCGAACACCGCGTGCACCCTGTCGAGGGGGGTGGCGGGGCGGGTGGCCGCTGTGCGGAGGGAGTCGAGCCAGCGGCGGTCCCGGCGTTCCAGGTAGGCCGCGACCAGGGATTCCTTGGCGGGGAAGAGCCGGTACAGCCGTTTCAGCGGGACGCCCGATGCGGTGCGGATGCGGTCCATGCCGACGGCCTGGATGCCGTGCGCATAGAACAGCGCCTCTGCCGTGTCGAGCAGTCGGGTCCTGGCCTCTTCGTCGTCCATGGAGGGAAGGGTAGTCTCCCGGCGGTTGCGGTGAGAACGCTCGTTCTCGTAGTGTTTCCATGTGTAGGAGAACGAGCGTTCTCTTGGTTTTCATTCGGAAGGCGTTCACATGACTCGACCTCCCCTGCCGCCCTTCACCGAAGACACCGCCCGCGCCAAGGTCCAAGCCGCCGAGGACGCATGGAACACCCGTGACCCCGAGCGGGTCGCGCTCGCCTATACCGAGGACTCCGTGTGGCGGAACCGCGACCGGTTCCTTCAAGGCCGGGAGGAGATCCGCTCCTTCCTTGCCGAGAAGTGGGCGCGCGAACTCGACTACCGGCTCCGCAAGGAGCTCTGGGCCTACACCGGCAACCGGATCTCCGTGCGCTTCGAGTACGAGTGGCACGACGCGGACGGCCAGTGGTGGCGCAGCCACGGCAACGAGCAGTGGGAGTTCGCCGACGACGGCCTGATGCGGCGGCGTGAGGCCAGCATCAACGACGTCCCCATCGAGGAATCCGAGCGCCGCCTCTGACGCCCTCACCCGCCCCCGCTACGCCTCGTGGTGCGCCTGCGTGATCAGGTCGATGGCGACCTCCAGCGTGGCCATCCGCTTCTCCTCCTGGTCACCCTCCACATGCTGCAGGAACAGCATTCCGGCGTGCATCGTGAACAGCGCGCTCACGCACCGGACCTGGTCGGTGAGCGGGGCACCGTCCGTGCGGAGCAGGTCGACCATCGTGAACATCCGCTGCTTGAAGGTCTCGCCGATGCTCAGCTCGCGCATCGTCGCCTGGTTCTCCTGCATGAAGCGGTACAGCGGGGCCGCCCCGCACAGCGCGGTGCTGTAACGGCGCAGGATCTCCTGCTTGGTCTCCAGGGTGCGTGGCTGTGCCTCCGCCCAGGTGATCAGCTCGTCGATGGGCCGGGTCAGGTCCTGGAAGAGGCTAATGATGATCTCTTCCTTGGTCTTGAAGTGGTAGTAGAGCGCAGCCTTGGTGACCTCCAGCCGCTCCGCGATCTCGCGGAGGGAGGTCTTCTCGTATCCCTGCTCGGCGAAGAGCTCCAGAGCGACGTCCTGGATGCGCTGGCGCGTGTTCCCGCGGCGCGACTGCGGACTGCTGGACATGGCTCTCCCCACTTACTTACTTGACGCCCGGCTAGTGCGGGTCTACCTTCCCAGTGTAGTGAACTAGCCGGGCGGCAAGTAAGCCCCCGGGATCGTGGGGAGTGGCGACGTGGCCGACGTTGGCGATGTGGTTGATGTGGATGCGGACACCTCGAAGGAGGTGAAGCCGCGCAGTGTGCGCGTGGTGCTCCTGGCGCTCATGATCGCCATGCTGCTGGCCATGCTCGACAACATGATCATCGGTACCGCCATGCCGACGATCGTGGGTGAACTGGGCGGTCTGGAGCACCTGTCGTGGGTGGTGACCGCCTACACCCTCGCCACCGCGGCCTCGACCCCGATCTGGGGCAAGCTCGGCGACATGTACGGACGCAAGGGCACCTTCCTCACGTCCATCGTGATTTTCCTGATCGGCTCCGCACTCAGCGGCATGGCCCAGGACATGGGCCAGCTGATCGGCTTCCGTGCCGTCCAGGGCCTGGGCGCAGGCGGCCTGATGGTCGGCGTCATGGCGATCATCGGCGACCTGATCCCGCCGCGGGAGCGTGGCAAGTACCAGGGCATGATGGCCGGCGTGATGGCCCTCGCCATGATCGGCGGACCGCTGGTCGGCGGCACCATCACCGACCACATGGGCTGGCGCTGGTCCTTCTACATCAACCTGCCGCTGGGTGCGGTGGCGCTGGCCATGGTGACCGCCGTACTGCACCTGCCCAAGACCCCGAAGACCCGGGCGAAGATCGACTACCTCGGTGCCGCCCTGCTCACCGTGGCGATCACCTCGACCGTGCTCGTCACCACCTGGGGCGGTACCGAGTACGCCTGGGGCTCGGCGGAGATCATCGGCCTCGCCGTCGTCGGCGTGCTGACCCTCGCCGGCTTCCTGGCCGTCGAGCGCCGCGCGGCCGAGCCGATCATGCCGCTGCACATCTTCCGCAGCCGCAACTTCACCCTGATGTCGGTGATCGGCTTCCTCACCGGCTTCGCCATGTTCGGCGGCGTCCTCTACCTGCCGCTGTTCCAGCAGTCGGTACAGGGCGCGTCCGCGACCAACTCGGGTCTGCTGCTGCTCCCGATGCTGCTGTCCATGATGCTGGTCTCGCTGGTGGCGGGCCGGGTGACCACGAACAGCGGCAAGTACAAGATCTTCCCCATCGTGGGCGGCGCGCTGATGGTGGTCGGGCTGTTCCTGCTCGCGCAGATGGACACCGGCACCTCGCGCTTCGAGTCGGGCATCTACATGGCCGTCCTCGGTGCCGGCCTCGGCTTCCTGATGCAGATCACCATGCTGGTCGCCCAGAACAGCGTGGAGATGAAGGACATGGGCGTCGCCTCCTCCTCCGCCACGCTCTTCCGCACGCTCGGCGGTTCCTTCGGAGTGGCTCTGATGGGCTCCCTGTTCACCGGCCGGGTGCAGGACACCATGACGGACCGGCTGGGCGAGGCGGGCGGCGCGGCCACCGGCGGATCGGCGCAGCTGGACGCGGCGAGCCTGGCGAAGCTGCCGGAGGCGGTGCGGGAGGCGTACCAGCACGCGGTGGCCGCCGGCACGCATTCCGCCTTCCTGCTGGGCGCTGCCATCGCCGTTCTCGGCTTTGCGGCAGCCTGGTTCGTGAAGGAGGTGCCGCTGCGCGGCGCCGGTCCGGCCGCGGCGGCGCCCGCCGCGGAGGAGCCGGCCGAGCTCGCGGAGCCGGTCGCGCGCTGACCTCCGTACCTCTGAACACATAGCCCCCGGTGGATCCACGGATCCGCCGGGGGCTGTGTCGTGAACGCCCCATTATCTGGAATTTATGGCCGAATGGCCTGGAACTCTTGGCCTGTTCTCCACGTCCTGACTGACGGAACCTCAAGCCGGACGAGGAGTGGATACTTCATGGCGCGCACGCTCAAGGAGATCACCCAGGACACCCGCGCCCGAATAGCAGTCGCCGCCTCGGCAGCGGTGGTTGCGGCCACCGTGTGGGGAGTGGCGGCCCTCGCCGACAGCGGTCCGGCTGCCGACGGCAAGGGCGGGAGCGTGGCGAACGAGGGCCAGGGGCGCGGTCCGGAGACGCCCCGGGCTCCCCAGGCGCCCCAGGGCCCGCAGATGCCGGAGGGCATCGCACACGCCTCGGAGGCCGGCGGGAACGCCGTGAACATCACCATCGACGACGGCCCGGACCCGACCTGGACCCCGAAGGTCCTCGACGTGCTGAAGAGGCACCAGGTCAAGGCGGTCTTCTGCATGGTCGGGCCGCAGGCCGGCGAGCACCCGGACCTGGTGAAGAGGGTGGTGGCCGAGGGGCACCGGCTCTGCAACCACACCGTCGACCACGACACCGGCATGGACAAGAAGCCCGTGGAGTACCAGGAGCGGCAGATCCTGGAGGCCAAGAAGATGATCGAGGAAGCGGCCGGCGGGGGCGCGAAGGTCGAGTACTACCGGGCGCCCGGCGGTGCCTTCACCCCCGACAGCCGGCGCATCGCCGCGGCCCACGGAATGCGCCCGCTCGGCTGGAACGCCGACAGCAAGGACTACCGGGCCCCGGGGGTGCAACAGCAGGTCGACACCGTGAAGGCGGAGCTGAGGAACGGTCCGACCGTGCTGTTCCACGACGGCGGCGGGAACCGCTCGCAGAGCGTCGAGGCCCTCGACCGGGTGCTGGTCTGGCTGAAGGAACAGGGCCGGCCGACCGGCTTCCCGGTCCGCACCACCCCGTGACACGCGGCCCGGCCCCGCCCGCGGCCCTCGCCTACTGCCCCGCCACCCGCAGCGCCGCCGCGGTGAACCGCAGGTTCTCCGGGGAGTTGTTCTGCATGGGGAAGGTGAACCGGCGGCGGGAGTAGGCGTACGCGATCCCGGTGACCGGGTCCGCGAAGGCCTGCCCGCCCGCGGCTCCGCTGTGCCCGAAGGCCTGCGGGCCGACCGGCGGCTGGGTCTCGAAGCCCAGCCCGAAGTGGTCGGTCTCACCGGTCACCAGGTCGGTGCCCCGGGTGTGCAGCCGCGCCACGTCCACGAGAGTCTCCGGCTTCAGCAGCCCGCCCAGGGCGGCGGCGTACAGCCCGGCCACGCCGCGGGCGCTGCCCATCCCGCCCGCCGCGCCCGGGCCCTGGGCGATGACCGCGGGGTGGTTGCCGTACTCGACGATGTCCATCGGCGGGGTGCGGTGCAGGTTGAACGCGATGGGCAGCAGCTCCGGCGGGGCCGGCCAGGCCGCCTGGGCCGCCTCGCCCTCCGGCGTCGGGACCCCCGCCAGCACCGGCTTCCAGCGGTCCCGCAGCCCCTCCGGCAGGCCCAGGTACAGGTCCAGGCCGTACGGCGCGCGGATCCGCTCCTCGTACACCTCCTGGAGCGACTTCCCGGTCACCCGCCGGACCACCTCGCCGGTCAGCGCGCCGATCACAAAGCCGTGGTAGCCGTACCCCGTCCCGGGCGTCCAGTACGGCTTCTGCCCGGCCAGCCGGGCCGCGACCAGCGCGTCGTCCGCCAGCTCCTCGATCGAGAAGCCCTCCGGGGTGTTGATCAGCCCGGAGCCGTGGGCGGTCAGCTGCCGGACGGTCAGCTGCTCCTTGCCGTCACCGGTGAACTCGGGCCAGTACTCCACCACCGGACGGTCCAGGTCCAGTACGCCCTCCTGCGCGAGCAGCGCCACGACCAGGTGGACGGCTCCCTTGGTGATCGAGTAGACCCCGGACAGGGTGTCCGCGTCGGTGTCCTCGCCGGCCCACAGGTCGACCACGCGCCGGCCCTGGTGGACCACCACGAGCTGGGCCTCGGGGGAGTGCGCCTCGCCCGCGATGAAGGAGGCGAACTCCTCCCGGACCGGCTCCCAGCCGGCCTCCACCGTGCCGTTGATGCCCGCGGTCCCCGTGTACGTGCTCATTTCGGTCCCCCCTAGATCGTTTGGCTCGTTCGACGGTCCACAACCAGGGTTCGCACGGTCATATTCCGGCTCCCGTACGGGTGAATGCGCGCCCGGCGTCGTTCCGGGCCGCCGGAGGGTCCCGTTGCTCCCGGTGTGAAACGTACTCAAACCGCCGCTCTCGCCCTCGCAACAGCCGTGGCCGCACTGGCTCCTGCGCTCGTCGAGGCCTCCGCCGCCGACGGAACCGCGTTCCTGCAGGACCCCGCGGGCGGCGAGAAAAAGATGCGCTCGACCAAGGACAAGACGTACAAGGTGGAGGGACAACTCCGGTTCCATCCCGGGGTGGTCTACACGATGGTGCCCCGTCCCGCCGCCAAGGGCGGCCAGGACTGGGCCGGGGGCGCGGAGGGGGAGATGCCCGATCCCAAGTCCCTTGCCTGGGAGCCGAAGTTCGAGTTCGCCTGGGGGGTCTCCGATGTGGCGCTGCTGAAGACGGCGCTCGCGTCGAAGGGCAGGCACCCCGTCGTCCTGCACGCCACTCTGTGGACGGCGGACCGCACCAAGGCGGCCGAGGTGCACAGCACCGTCAAGGACCGCCCGGCCACCGGCCGCACCACGCTCCCCGGCGGCAAGCGGATCGCCTGCGACACGGGCGGCTACACGGCCGAATGGTCGGTCACCCGGTCCGGACACGGGTCCGTCGGCGGCACGCTGAAGTGGAACGCGGACTGCGCGCAGTACCGGACGGCATTCAGCCAGAAGTGAGAAAGGGGCCACGCCCGAGCACCTTGTGGGCGCTGTGCGGGCGAAGGGGCTGCGGACTCGGATCGCGTGCCGGATCAGCCAGGGAAGAGGGCCCGGAAGTACGGGTCGAGCAGGTCTAGCAGGTCGAGCGGGTCAGGGCTTCTTGGTCTGCTCGCGGGACTGGTTCGCGATGTCCTCGAGGACGGCCTTGGCATCGGCGCCCGGCTCTACGGCCCGCCCGATGTTGCGCTTGATGGTGTCGCTGACCGTCACCCAGTTCGGGTTGTTCACCGGGTACAGCTGGGCGCCGCGCAGCGCGGCCAGGAACTGCTCCTCGTCCTTGTCGATGCCGCCGCCCGCGGGGGTGCGCGACGCGCTGACCGTGGACGGGAGCAGGTGGTACCGGCCGGCGAAGTCGGAGAGGTTCTTGTCCTGGTAGAGGAAGTCCAGGAACGTGCCGATCTGCTTCCGGTGGTCGTTCTGGTTGAAGGCCACCATCCAGTCGGCCACACCGACAGCGGGCGGTCGCTCGGAGGCGCCCAGTCCGTCGTTGACGGGCATGTCCACGGTGCGCACGGTGATGCCCTTGGCCTCGGCCGCGTGGGCCAGCGAGGGGTAGCCGTTGAGCATGCCGACCTCCCCGCGCAGGAAGGCGTCGAAGGCGTCCTGGCGGTTGAACCTGCCGGGCGGGACCGGGCCGACCAGACCGGGGGTGACCAGCTCGTCCTTGATCCACTTGAAGGTCTGGACGTTCTGCTCGGAGGCCAGGCTGTAGTTGCCGCTGCTGTCGACGTAACCGCCGCCGTTGCTGAGCTCCCAGATCATCGCCTCCGCATGCGCCTCCTCGGGGCCGAGCGGCAGGGCGTACGGGAACTTCACGCCCTTCTGCTTCAGCGCCTCGGCGGCGTTCTTCAGCTCCTTCCAGGTCTTCGGCGGCGCGACCTTGGCCTTGGTGAAAAGGCTCTCGTTGTAGAAGAGCAGCCGGCTGCTCGCCACGAAGGGCAGGCCGTAGAGGGTGTTTCCGATGGAGCCGGCCTCGGCGAGGGGCTGCAGGAAATTCGCCTCCGCCCGGACCGAGAGGAGTTCCTCCGCCGGGTAGAGCTTGCCCTGGGCCGCGAAGTCCGAGTACGAGCCCATGAGCGCCATGTCGGGAGCCTTGCCCGCCTTGACCAGGCGGCCGACCTCGCGGTCGATGTCGGCCCATGGCAGCAGCTTCACCTCGACCTTGATGCCGGGGTGCTCGGCGGTGAAATCGGCGGTGACTTTGTCCCAGAAGGCCTTGGAACTGGTTTCCGGAGTGGTGCCGTACTCGGCGGCCACGAGCTTGAGGGTGGCGTCGCCGCCGTCGCCGGAGGTGCTGCCGCAGCCGGAGAGAGCGATCAGGAGGCCGAACGCGGTCGTGCTCGCTGCCGCCCCGAAGATTCTTCGTCGCACGGGTGAATTCCCCTGGTTTTCTTTTGGTTACTTACGAGTTGCTTCGGGGTCCGGTGTCCGGAGGGTGACCCGATGGCCGGAATTCTCTCCTGAAGGCGGGGTGGTTGATTCCATGGGGGCGGCACTTGTGGGCAATGCTCCAAGTGGGGCTTTTCCGGCTGGTGTTTTCCGATATGTGATCCATAATTCGGACGCGCGTAGAAATGCCGAATGCCCGTTTCCGCCGGGCGGAACGGGAGTTGAGGGGGTGGCGAGGTTAAGCCGGGAACTCGCCGGCGTAGGGGTCCGGGTCGCCCGTTTCCGGGTTACGGCCTTCCTGCCAGCGTCGCTGCGCCTTCCGCCAGTGCACGAAGCCGAGCTGCCCGCCGTCCCAGAAAGTGATACTGACCGGGCTCACGTCGAACTCGTCCGAGAACAGGCGGTACAGGAATTCCGCCATGCCGTACGGATAGACGGCGAACGTGTCCGCGGTGTGCCGGCCGCAGACCAGGACCGGCCAGCGGTCCGGGTCGGGATCCGTGGTGAGCCAGCACAGGATGTCGGACCCGCCGGTCACCCCCCAGGCGATGATCGACTCCGGGTCGATGTCGAAGGCGGCGGGTCCGCCCTCGGCCATCCAGGCCTGGCGGGCGTTCTCGGTCTCCTCGGCCATCTCGGCCGGGTCCCACTGCAGGCCCGGCTTGGGGAGCGGGAGCAGGATGCTCGCCTCGCCGTTGATGGTGCCGGCACCGAAGCGGCCCATGAAGGCGACGAAGTCGGCGGGGAAGCGGGTGCGCCAGACGGCCTCGGCGGCGGGCCAGTCGATGTCCTCGTCGGCCCCGTGCGTGGCGGGCATGAGCTGTTCCAGCGCCTTCAGCTGCGCGTTCTCCGTCATCGCCGCTCCCCGAACCCGCCCGTTGCCCAACCGTCCCAACTTACCGTGGCCGCGCCGGGGCTTGGCCAGGGCCCTGCTGGGTGCCGCTGTCGCCCGGGTCCGGGGTGGATCCGGGCGTGGTCCTGTCCGCCCGGACAGGGGCGGGCTCGATGTGCAGGCGGACGCCCGGCCGGATGCCCCAGGCGGCCATGGTTCCCGCCTCCGCCTCCAGTACCCGGCGGGCCCGCAGCCGCGGCAGCCCCAGCCGGCCCGGCCGCATGGTCGTGACGGCCAGCACCGTGCCGGCCCGGTCCAGGTACGCCACGTCGATCGCGAAGCGCATCCGGAAGGTGTGCACGCTCGCCGCGGGGGTCAGCAGCAGGGCGCCCTCGATCCCGTCCCGGCCGAGCAGGCCACGGGTCCTGGCCCGGTAGGAAGCGGCGATCTCCAGAGGGATCTCCAGCGGGACCGCCACGACGGCCGGGCAGGACTCGACCGCCGTGCCGATGCGGAGCAGGGCCGGGCCGTCCCGGAAGTGCCGGTGACGCATGGGGCGCTGCTCCCTCCCGAAGTGCCGAAGTGCCGAAGTCCCGGAGTGCCGGTCGGTCCAGGTTAGGGGGAATGGGGCCCCCGGGCCCATGGCCCTTCCGGCCGGGCATGCCTAGGGTCGGCGGGATGGGCGTGCTCGTGATCGTTCTTGCCGGGGCCTACGGCGTGGCCGCCGGGCTGCTGCTGCCGCGGGTCGCGTACCGGCTCTCGGTGGAACCGGGGGAGCCCTGGCAGGGCCGGTGCCCCGGCGGGCACCCGCTCGGGGGCCGGTTCGGCGGCTGGCTCGGGCTCGCCCGCTGCCGGGCTTCCACCCCGGCCCGCCCGGACGGGTACGGTCCGCACACCGGCCGGGTCACCGCCGTGTGCGCGGCGGTGTGCGCCGCGGTCGGGGCCGCGGTCGGGGCGCGGCCCGAGGCCGCCGTCTACGTCGGGCTGGCCCCCGTACTCCTCCTGCTCGCCCTGGTGGACCTCGCCGTGCACCGGCTGCCCGATCTGCTGACCCTGCCGCTGGCCGCGGCGGCAGCCGCCGGGCTCGGGGCGGTCGCCCCGCTGCCCGGCGCGGGCGGGTCCTGGCCGGGCGCGGTGGCCGGCGGGGCCGGGCTGGGCGCGGCGTACCTGCTGCTGTTCCTGATCAACCCGGCCGGCATCGGCTTCGGCGACGTCAAGCTCGCGCTCGCCCTCGGCGTCGCTCTTGGGTGGTACGGGTGGGGGGTATGGATCGTCGGGGCGTTCCTGGGGTTCCTGTACGGGGCCCTGTACGGCCTGGGCCTGCTCCTTGCCGGGCGGGCGGGGCGGCGTACGGCCTTCCCGTTCGGCCCGTTCATGGCCGGCGGGGCCCTTACCGGAGTGCTCCTGGGCGGCTTCGGAGCGTAATCGTTTCGCGCCAATGCACGCAGGACGCTTTACGAAGGGTTATGGTGGAACCCCCCCCTCGGGCCGGTCCGTATCCCCCCCACGGACCGGCCCGTTTTCTGTTCTCACCACGTTCCGCGCAAAAGCGCAGGTCAGCCCCGCTGGGCCCAGATGTTGGTGCCGGGGGTGGACACCGCGAAGGAGTCGATCTCCTTCAGTTCGGCGTCCGAGAGGGGAGCGCCGGCCAGGGCCGCCACGTTTTCCTCCAGCTGGGACACGCTCGACGCACCGATCAGCGCCGAGGTCATCCGCTCGTCCCGCAGCACCCAGTTCAGTGCCAGCTGGGCCAGCGACTGGCCGCGCCGGGCCGCGATCTCGTTGAGCCCGTTGAGGCGGCGGACCACCTCGTCCGAGAGCAGTTCCGGGTTCAGGGACTTGCCCTGGGTGGCGCGCGAGCCCTCCGGGATGCCCTTCAGGTACTTGCCGGTGAGCAGCCCCTGGGCGAGCGGCACGAAGGAGATGCAGCCCATGCCCGCCTCCTCCAGGGTGTCCAGCAGGGCGTCCTCCTCCGTCCAGCGGTTGATCATGGAGTAGGAGGGCTGGTGGATCAGCGGGCGCACACCCATCTCGCGCAGCAGCCGGGCGGCCTCCGCCGTCTGCTCGGCGGTGTAGGAGGAGATGCCGACGTACAGGGCCTTGCCCTGCTGGACCGCGGACGCGAGCGCGCCCATGGTCTCCTCCAGCGGGGTCTCCGGGTCGAAGCGGTGCGAGTAGAAGATGTCGACGTAGTCGAGGCCCATCCGCTTCAGCGAGGCGTCGAGCGAGCCCATCAGGTACTTCCGGCTGCCCCACTCGCCGTACGGGCCGGGGTGCATCAGGTAGCCGGCCTTGGTGGAGATCACCAGCTCCTCGCGGTGGGACGCGAAGTCCTGCGCAAAGATCTTGCCGAAGTTGAGCTCGGCCGAGCCGGGCGGCGGCCCGTAGTTGTTGGCCAGGTCGAAGTGGGTCACGCCGAGGTCGAAGGCTCGGCGGAGGATGGCACGCTGGGACTCCAGGGACGCGTCGTCGCCGAAGTTGTGCCAGAGGCCGAGGGAGATCGCGGGGAGCTTGAGGCCGCTGCGGCCGGTGCGCCGGTACTCCATGGAGTCGTACCGCGAAGCCTCTGCCCGATAGGGATTGGTATCAGTCACGATGTCCTCCCTATCACGGACTTGTGACAGACCGAGTTGGGCCAGTCCTTCCGGTGCGCAGTAATGTGGCGCACTCGGGGGACCGCAATCGCACGGGGGCATTGCACGGAGGGGCAGAAGGATCGTGAAGCTGCGCGACCTGGTGTACAGGCTGTATGCACGCCGGGTGGAAGGCCGCCTCGACCATGCCGCGGTGCCCAAGCACATCGGCGTCATCCTGGACGGCAACCGGCGCTGGGCGAAGGCGTCCGGCGGTACCACCGAGCAGGGCCATCAGGCCGGAGCCGACAAGATCTCGGAGCTCCTGGGCTGGTGTGACGAAACCGACGTCGAGGTCGTCACCCTGTGGATGCTGTCCACCGACAACCTGGACCGGCCGGAGGTCGAGCTCCGCCCCCTGCTGTCGATCATCGAGAACACCGTACGGAACCTCGCGGCGGACGGGCGCAGGCGCGTCCACCACGTCGGCAACCTGGACATCCTGCCCGCGCACACCCAGGCCGTACTGAAGGAGGCCGAGCAGGCCACCGCCGACGTCAAGGGGATACTCGTCAACGTCGCCGTGGGCTACGGAGGCCGCCAGGAGATCGCCGACGCGGTCCGCTCGCTGCTGCTGGAGCACCACGAGAAGGGCACCTCGATCGAGGAGCTCGCCGAGATCCTGGACATCGACCACATCTCGGAGCACCTCTACACCCGCGGCCAGCCCGACCCGGACCTGGTGATCCGCACCAGCGGCGAGCAGCGGCTGTCCGGATTCATGCTCTGGCAGAGCGCCCACTCCGAGTACTACTTCTGCGAGGTCTTCTGGCCGGCCTTCCGCAAGGTCGACTTCCTCCGGGCACTGCGCGACTACGCCGCCCGGCACCGGCGCTACGGCACCTGACGGTTCCTCGGAAGCCCCGTCAGCCCCCCGGACCCCCCTCGCAAAGCCTTCACCAGCGATTCACCGAGCGTCCGTCATATGCCATGGCATGGCAGAGCACGTTCGAGGGAATATCACTGGCAGGTCGATGCCCGATCCACGGGTTTCGAGTCTCAGCGGACGGCATGGGGCCGTCCGCCCGGGAGGCCCTTTGCACCAGGACGCACGTGCGGTTCGCACGGACGGAGTGGAGGGCCGGAAATCGGCCCTGGCATGGGAGCCGATGACCGGTCCGGTCTTCATGGCCCGACCTCTTCCGAGGGGGTACGTCCTTCCGTGGTGACCAGCACAAAGCGCCGCCTGCCCGACAGGCGGACCTACGTCCTCGACACCAGCGTCCTGCTGGCAGACCCCAACGCCTTCTCCCGGTTCGACGAGCACGAGGTCGTGCTCCCGATCGTGGTGATCACCGAGCTGGAGGCCAAGAGGCACCATCCCGAACTCGGCTACTTCGCCCGGCAGGCCCTCCGCCTGCTGGACGACTTCCGGGTCCGGTACGGCCGCCTCGACGCCCCCATCCCGTTGGGCGATCTGGGCGGCAGCCTCCGTGTCGAGCTCAACCACTCCGACCCCGGGGTACTTCCGGCAGGCTTCAGGCTGGGGGACAACGACTCGCGGATCCTGGCGGTCGCCCGCAACCTCCAGGCCGAGGGGTACGACGTCACGGTCGTGTCGAAGGATCTCCCGCTGCGCATCAAGGCCTCGTCGGTGGGTCTGCTCGCCGAGGAGTACCGGGCGGAGCTCGCGATCACCGATGCCGGCTGGACCGGCATGAGCGAGCTCGCGCTCGCCGGGGAGCAGATCGACCTCCTCTACTCCGAGGAGCGGCTCTATGTCCCGGAGGCCGCCGAACTGCCCGTGCACACCGGTCTGGTCCTGCAGTCCGAGCGCGGCAAGGCGCTGGGCCGGGTGACCGCCGACGGGAACGTGAAACTCGTCCGCGGCGACCGGGAGGCCTTCGGGCTGCACGGCCGCAGTGCCGAGCAGCGCATCGCGCTCGACCTGCTGATGGATCCGGAGGTCGGGATCGTCTCCATGGGCGGCCGGGCCGGCACCGGCAAGTCGGCCCTGGCGCTCTGCGCGGGCCTGGAGGCCGTGCTGGAGCGGCGGCAGCACCAGAAGGTGATGGTCTTCCGGCCGCTGTACGCGGTGGGCGGCCAGGAGCTCGGCTATCTGCCCGGGGACCAGGGCGAGAAGATGAGCCCCTGGGCGCAGGCGGTCTTCGACACCCTCTCCTCGGTGGCCGGCCGTGAGGTGATCGAGGAGGTGCTGGGCCGCGGCATGCTGGAGGTGCTGCCGCTGACGCACATCCGCGGGCGCTCGCTGCACGATGCGTTCGTCATCGTGGACGAGGCCCAGTCGCTGGAGCGGAACGTCCTGCTGACCGTTCTGTCCAGGATCGGGGCCAATTCCCGGGTCGTCCTGACCCATGACGTGGCCCAGCGGGACAACCTCAGGGTGGGCCGGTACGACGGAGTGGTCGCCGTGGTCGAGAAGCTGAAGGGCCATCCGCTCTTCGCGCACGTCACGCTGACCCGGTCGGAGCGCTCGCCCATCGCCGCGCTGGTCACCGAGATGCTCGAATCCCTCTAAGCGAATCCGCGCAAAACACCCCATAGGTGGAAGGGAAGTTGGCGCCGTCCGGCAAAGGCGAAGGAGCCTAGCCGGGCGGCGTCCCCTTGCACAGGTGTTTGCTCAAACCACAGGTGACATCCCAGGTGTGAGCTTTCACACGCAACGGAGAATTGCCTTGCGGCATCGGGTCCGGCAGAGTCTGTTTTCCGTCAGGCCCCGCATACGGCACAGCTGTACCCACAATTCAAGATTCGACCGCCGTATGCCGCCCGCCACGGGCCAGTTGCCTCCAGTGACCGCACTACCCGGAGGCCAGTGCAAGGGGCGCTCTTGCAACCGCTGCGGTCACGTTGCGGTCGCTGCTGGAAGGACATCGTGTGAGCCGGATCTCGGTCCGGGGATTCGCGGTGGCATCTGCCACTGCGGTCACCACCGTCGGCGCTGTCGTGGGCGTTGCCACGGGCGACCCCTCGAACGATCTCGAAACCACCGCATCGGGCACCACGCTCCTCGCGGACATTCCGGTGGGCGAGCAGGCAGCGGTCCAGACGGCGTCCCTGACGCAGCAGGCCGACGCCATTGCCCTGTCCGCCGACGCCGAGGCCAAGAAGTCGGTCGAGGAGTCGGCACGCATCCAGGCCGCCAAGGACGCCAAGGAGAAGAAGGCAGCCGCCGAGGCCAAGGCGAAGAAGGAACGCGAGGAGAAGGACAAGGAGCAGGTCGCCAGCCGCTCCGCCACCCGCGACAGCTCCGACTTCGCGCCCCAGAGCTCCTACACGGTCGCCCAGGTCAAGGCCATGGCCAAGCAGATGGTCCCGGCCGGCCAGTTCCAGTGCTTCTCCAACATCGTGAACCACGAGTCCACCTGGAACTACCGTGCGCAGAACCCGTCCTCGGGCGCGTACGGCCTGGTCCAGGCGCTGCCCGGGTCCAAGATGGGCTCGGCCGGAGCCGACTGGCGCACCAACCCCGCCACCCAGATCGAGTGGGGCCTGAACTACATGAACAAGCGCTACGGCAGCCCCTGCGGCGCCTGGTCGTTCTGGCAGGCCAACAACTGGTACTAGAGGGTCGCGGCATTGCCGCCTCCGCTCAACCGAGAGGAGCCCCGCACCGTCCTACGGTGCGGGGCTCCTCGCGTGTACGGTCGACGAGTCCGGGGGAGAAGGGAACGAGATGGCGAAGAGAGCAGGCTGGCTCGGCCGGCTCGGCAACAAGCTGAACCGGATGGAGGCCCGCCTGAACGAACGGCGTGCCGAAGTCGAGGCCGAGTCCATGGGGGAGCCGGAGCCGGCCGCGGGATCGGCACCGGCACCGGGGGCGGCAGCGGCGGCACCGGCGGCAGCGGCAGGGGCCGCGGCACCGGGGGCACCGGCCGAGTCGGCACCGGCACCGGAACCGGCGCCGGTGATCGCAGCCTCCGGAGTCGCCGTGTCCGTAGCCGCGCCGGCTCCTGAGGCCCACCCCGGCCTGGCTACCGCCCGCCCCGACCCGGCCAGCATGGTGCCCTGGGGCATAAGGGTGGCCGCCGAGGCCAGCTGGCGGCTGCTGCTGCTCGCCGGCATGCTCTGGGTGCTGATGAAGATGATCAGCGAGGTGCGGCTGGTGGTGCTGGCGTTCGCCGCCGCCCTGCTCATCACCGCCATGCTCCAGCCCTTCGTGGTCCGGCTCCGCCGGGCCGGCCTGCCGCGCGGCCTGGCCACCGCCGTCACCGCGGTCCTCGGCTTCGTGATCATCGGACTGGTCGGCTGGTTCGTCGTCTGGCAGGTCATGGAGAACCTGGACGACCTCTCCGACCGGGTCAAGGACGGCATCAACGAGCTGAAGCTGTGGGCGCTGGACAGTCCGTTCCACGTCACCGAGAAGCAGATCAACGACATCGCGAAGAACCTGACCGAGACGATCGGCTCCAACACGGACCAGATCACCTCGGCCGGCCTGCAGGGCGTCACGGTGATGGTCGAGGTGCTGACGGGCATTCTGCTCGCCATGTTCTCCACCCTCTTCCTGCTGTACGACGGGAAGCGGATCTGGCACTGGGTGCTGGGCCTGGTCCCGGCGGTCGCCCGCCCCGGTGTCGCGGGCGCCGGCCCGCGCGCCTGGCGCACCCTGACCGCGTACGTACGGGGCACGGTGATCGTCGCCCTGATCGACGCCATCTTCATCGGCCTCGGCATCTACTTCCTGGACGTGCCGATGGCGGTGCCGCTGGCCGTCTTCATCTTCCTGTTCGCCTTCATCCCGCTGGTCGGCGCGGTGGTCTCCGGCGCGCTCGCCGTGGTGGTGGCCCTGGTGACCCAGGGGGTGTTCACGGCACTGATGGTGCTCCTCGTCGTCCTCGCCGTGCAGCAGATCGAGGGGCACGTGCTCCAGCCGTTCATCCTGGGCCGGGCGGTGCGGGTCCACCCGCTCGCGGTGGTGCTCTCGGTGGCGGCCGGCGGAATGATCGCCGGCATCGGCGGCGCGGTGGTCGCGGTGCCGCTGGTCGCCGTGACCAACACGGTCGTCGGTTACCTGCGCGTGCAGGCGCACGAGCGCGAGATGCGCGTCGGTCCGGGACCGCACGGAGCCACGGCCTACGCCGTGACCGCCGCCACCGACCAGGGGGAGAGTCGGCCGGGTGATCAGCGAACCTGAGCTGGAGGGCAGTTCGGAGTTCCCGGAGCGCCCGGCAGACACGGTGGAGACCGCAGGGGCGGGGACAGCGGGGCCGGAGGGGGAGCGCCGGAGCCGCCCGGCCTGGCAGCCGGTGCTCGCCGGAGCCCTGGCCGCATCCGTGCTGTGGGCGGGCGGGCTGTTCTTCGTGCCGGACCGCGACCGACGGCCGCCGATCCGGTACGAGAATCCGGCCGCGCTGTGCGAGAAGGTACGGGCGGAGGCCCTGACCCGGCTCGTGGGCAACCTCCGCCCGCAGGCGCGCGAGGCCGAACGGCTGCACGAGACGGCGGAGGTGGCCTGGTGCGCGCTCGGTACGGCGCCGACGCCGCAGCAGGAATCGGGCGGGAAGCCCTTCCTCTCCTACGACGTGACGTTCACGCTGGAACTGCACAAGAAGGCCGACCCGGCGGTGGAGTTCGACGCGGGGCTGGAGGCCGAGCCCTTCGAGTCGCTCGACGCGGTCGAGGTGGCAGAGGTGGCGGGCCTCGGCGAGCGGGCCCTGATGTACGGGGCCGGGCCCGGCCGCGGCCCCCGGCTGAAGGTCCTGGACGGCGGTGCGGTGTTCACCCTGGAGACGGACTGGTATGTGTCCGGGAACGACTGGGACGAGGGTACGAAGCTTCCGCCGGACCCGGAGGAAGCGGCTGTCCAGGCTGCGATGATCGCGGACATGCGCGCGGCCGTCGCGGCACTGCGGAAGTAGGGGGCGGGACATGATCAGCGAGCCCGAGCTCGACGGCGGGTGGGAGGACCCCCGCCCGCCGGACCTGCCGTCCACCGGGCCGGCTCGGTCAACGGCCCGGCCCTGGCGGTGGGCGCTGGGCGGAGTCCTGGCGAGCTCGGTGCTGTGGGCGGGCGGCCTGTACGCGGTGGTCACGGAGCGGGAGGCCGCGCCGGAGGTGGCGTACCGGCTCCCGGAGAACCTCTGCAACGAGCTGCAGGCGCAGGCGTTGACCCGAATCGCCGGTTCGCTGCACCGGAGCGCGCCCGAACACCGGGAAGCCGCGCACCCGGCGCTGGACCAGGCGGTCTGCATGCTGTCGGATCGGGGCCAGGAGACGGCCGGCCTGAGCTATTTCGTGACCGCCCGGGTCGCCCTCCACAAGAAGACCGACCCCGCGGCCGAGTTCGAGGTCGAGCCGCTGCTGTACGAGGAGTTGACGGAGCCGTCCCGGGTGCCGGATCTGGGCGAGCAGGCGCTCATGCTGGTGGCGTACGACAACGACTCCGTGGAGCTGAAGGTCCTGGACGGCGGGGCGGTGGTGCGGCTGTCGGCCTCGGCCACCGACTTCGGCGAAAGGCCACCTGACAGTGAACCCGCCCGGATGGACCCAACGGCCGTACAGGCTGCTTTGATCGAGGACATGCGGGCGCTGCTGGCGGCGCTGAAGAAGTAGCGGAATCAGGGGGGGGCGGACGTGATCACGGATCCGGAGCTGGACGACGCATGGGAGTCTGCGGCGGCACCGGAGGCACCAGCGGCACCGGAGGTGGTGGAGCCCGCGGCTCCGCGTGACCGGCGCCGGTATCCCGGGTGGCTCTGGGCCCTGGGCGGGGTGCTGGCCGCCTCCGCGGTATGGGCGGGCGGGCTGTACGCGTACGGGGACGAACTGGCGGCGCCGGACGTGGCGTACGAGGCGCCGGAGCGGCTCTGCGACACGTTCAAGGCGTCCGCGCTGACCGCGGCCTTGCCCGGACTGCAAACGGGGCAGGCCGCGCGGGAGAGCAATGCGGCGCTGGACTGGGCGGTGTGCGTATTTTCCGTCCGCGGCAAGGAGACCGAGTCCGGTGACCGGATCCGCTACCACGGGGCCGCCGAGATCGAGGTGCACCGGAAGGCCGATCCCGGGGTCGAGTTCGGCCTGAGCGGCCCCGGCAAGCGGTTCGCCGGCATGGAATCGGCGACCGTGTCCGGCCTGGGCGAGCGGGCGGTCATGTACACCGACCAGGCCGGGCGGATGCCTGCTCTGCAGGTGCTGGACGGCGGCGCCGTCCTGACCCTGTGGCTGAGCGGCGCCGATCGCCTCGACAAGAACGGGGCCCCGACAAACGAGGTCATCACCGACACCCTCGACTACGAGGCGGTCAAGTACGCCCTGATCGAGGACATGCGGAAGCTGATGGACGCCGTCCGCAAGGGCTGAACGCGAAGGGGCCCCGCCGGATGGCGGGGCCCCTGATGCGCGTGGGCGCGGACTACTCGGCGGCGAGTGCCGCCTCCGCGTCCAGGGTGACCGCGACGGCCTGGATCACCGAGGCGATCTTGAAGGCCTCCTGGATGGTGTCCCGGTCCACGCCGGCCTTGCGGAGCACCTGCTCGTGCGAGTCCAGGCACTGGCCGCAGCCGTTGATCGCGGAGACCGCGAGCGACCACAGCTCGAAGTCGACCTTCTCCACGCCCGGGTTGCCGATGACGTTCATCCGCAGACCGGCCCGCAGGGTGCCGTACTCCGGGTCGGAGAGCAGGTGGCGGGTGCGGTAGAAGACGTTGTTCATCGCCATGACCGCGGCTGCGGACTTGGCGGCGGTGTACGCCTCCGGCGACAGGTTCGCCTTCGCCTCCGGCTCCAGCTCACGCAGGACGATCGGCGAGCGGGCGGCGATCGCGCAGGACAGCACGGTGCCCCAGAGCTGCTGCTGCGGCAGGTCGCTGTTGCCGATGACCGAACCGAGGTTCAGCTTCAGGTCCTTGGCGAAGTCCGGTATGGCGGACTTGAGGGCGTCGAGGGACATGCGTCACTCACCGGCCAGCAGCGCGCCGGCGTCGAGGGTGTCCTCGCCCTTGGTCCAGTTGCAGGGGCACAGCTCGTCGGTCTGCAGGGCGTCGAGGACCCGCAGGACCTCCTTGGGGTTACGGCCCACGGAACCGGCGGTCACCATCGAGAACTGGATCTCGTTGTTCTGGTCGACGATGAAGACGGCGCGCTGCGCGAAGCCGTCCTCGCCCTGCACGCCACAGGCCTGCATGAGCTCGTGCTTGGAGTCGGCCAGCATCGGGAAGGGCAGGTCACGCAGGTCGGCGTGGTCCTTGCGCCAGGCGTGGTGGACGAACTCGGAGTCGCCGGAGACGCCGAGGATCTGCGCGTCACGGTCGAGGAATTCGTCGTTCAGCTTGCCGAACGCGGCGATCTCGGTCGGGCAGACGAAGGTGAAGTCCTTCGGCCAGAAGAACACCACGCGCCACTGACCCTCGTGGGTCTTGTGGTCGATCTGCGCGAACTCCTTGCCGGCCTCCAGCGAGACGCAGGCAGTCAGATCGTAGGTGGGGAACTTGTCACCGACAGTGAGCACGTGCTCTCCTTGCGGAATGGAAAATGCCCTTTTTGGGGGTTTTCCGAGGGGGTTGGACTGATCTCACATGCTGACACACCTGCATTGATTACAGAAATAGCTAGTCTTGTGCCGAGCGATCGGAGGTACCTATCAGTGGTTATCGGTAACAGGGGAGCGAAGCAGCCCACCCTGGCCCAGCTCCGCGCCTTCGCCGCGGTCGCCGAGCACCTGCACTTCCGGGACGCCGCCGCGGCCATCGGCATGAGCCAGCCCGCCCTCTCCGGGGCGGTCTCCGCGCTGGAGGAGGCCCTCGGCGTCCAGCTGCTGGAGCGCACCACCCGCAAGGTGCTGCTCTCCCCGGCCGGCGAGCGGATCGCTGCCCGGGCCAAGGTGGTGCTGGATGCGATGGGCGGACTGCTGGAGGAGGCCGAGGCGGTACGGGCCCCCTTCACCGGAGTGCTCCGCCTCGGGGTGATCCCCACCGTGGCGCCCTACCTCCTGCCCACCGTGCTGGGGCTGTTCCACCGGCGCTGGCCGGGGATGGAGCTCCAGGTGCACGAGGAGCAGACCTCCTCGCTGCTGGACGGGCTGGCCGGCGGGCGCCTCGACCTGCTGCTGCTCGCGGTGCCGCTGGGGGTGCCCGGAGTGACCGAAGTCCCCCTCTTCGACGAGGACTTCGTCCTGCTCGCCCCCCGCGAGCACCCGCTCGCCGGGCGCCGTGACATCCCCCGCGAGGAGCTCCGCGGGCTGCACCTGCTGCTGCTCGACGAGGGGCACTGCCTGCGCGACCAGGCCCTGGACATCTGCCGGGAGGCCGGCCGCACCGACGGCGCCGCCGTCACCACCACCGCGGCCGGGCTCTCCACCCTGGTCCAACTGGTCGCCGGAGGGCTGGGGGTGACCCTGCTGCCGCGGACCGCGCTGCGGCTGGAGACCACCCGCAACGAGTACCTGGCCACCGGTTACTTCGCCGAGCCCGCGCCCTCCCGGCGGATCGCCCTGGCCATGCGTACGGGAACCGCCCGGGCCGAGGAGTTCCGGGCGGTCGCGGCGGCGCTGCGCGAGGCCGTACGGCCGCTGCCGGTGTGGCCCGCGGAATAGCCCGCGGAGCAGGTCCGCGGGCCACACCGGCCGGCCATCATTCGGTGCGCAGACCGTCCGGCCGCATCATCCGCAGCAGCGGCGGCAGGCTGAGCAGGGTCACCAGCAGGGCCACGCCGGCCCCGATGCCGGACATGGCGGCCACCGAGGACCAGTCGATCCGGACCGGAACGTTGGTCATCCGCATCAGCACGGTGCCCAGGGTGAGGCCGACGGCGATCGCCAGGCCCACTCCCAGGCCGATGGGCAGGGCGGTCTGCCAGAGCACCGACAGGCTCAGGGTGGACCGCTTGGTGCCGAAGGCGACCAGCGCGGACAGCAGCTTCCTGCGCTCGCGCAGCTGCTCCAGCTGGGAGACCAGCAGACTCGCGCCGATCAGCACCAGCACGGCGGCGGCGCCGACGAACAGCCCGGTCCGGATGGAGGAGAACCGAGGGGTCGTGGCCCGCTGCTGCATGGTCATCGCGACGGCCATCGGGTCCGCCTTGAACGCGGCATTGCGAGCCCGGTCCAGGGCGTCCGGGACCTTGGGGTCGATCTTCACGTAGACGTGCGAGTACCCCAGGCTCGAGTCTCCCTTGGGCGCGGCGGCGTGGGTGACCAGCAGACCGGTCTGCAGGTTGCCCAACGGGCTCGGGCGGGCGGTCGCGGGCCGGGCCGCGGCGGGAACCGTCCATACGCCCGGTGCCGGCGCGTCCGGGTGCCCGTAGATGTTTCCGACGAACAGCTTGTCGCCCGCCTTTGCCCGCTCCTCGGGGGTGGGACCGCCCAGGAGGAAGACGTCCCCGTCCCGGCAGGAGGGCAGGGTGGCGACTTCGGCGAGGGCCGTACAGCTGCCGACGGTGACACTGATGGCGTTGCCCGGAGTCGTGGGCTGGTGCGCGGCGGCGGTGCCGGCCAACGGCACGGCCTGGGTGACGCCCTTCGCCTTCCCGAGCGCCGCGCCGAGCTCGTCCACCTGGTCGATGGGGGCGCGGGTCATGACGGACAGCGAGGCCCGGCTCGGGTCGTGGCCGGTGTCCTCCGTGTAGTCGTTCTCGACTCCCGCGAACAGCATCTGCAGGGCGATGGCCCCGGCGACCGCCACTGCGATGCCGTTGACCAGACGCGCGGCGGTGCCGCTGGTCAGCTGGAGCCGGCGGACGGCGAGCTGCCAGGACACCCCACCGCCCCCGCCGCCGCCGAGCCGGCCGACGATCCGTTCCAGCAGCCAGGGCAGCAGGGCGGTGATGCCGATCAGCAGCAGCACCACACCGCCCCCGACCTGCCATTCGTTGAAGTAGCCCGCCTCGTTGCCCCGTCCCATGAGCGGGGCCAGGAGGCCGAGTCCGGCCACCGGAAGCAGCAGCCGCCACCAGATCCGCCGCTTGCGCGGCGTGGCCGTGCGGACCACGCCCAACGGCTCGATGACCACACCGCGCAGGGCGAAGAGGGTCACCCCGACGGCCGCGGCGGGTACGGCGACCACGACCAGGGCGGCCAGCCAGAGGGTCGGTTCGAGGTCGGAGCCGAACACGCTGCGCTGGGAGAACTCGACCTGCTCGACGAGGCCGCGGGCGAGCAGGAAGAGGCCGGCGCCCAGCACCAGGCCCACCAGCGAGCCGGCCAGTGCCTCGCCCCCGGCGATCCGGCGGACCATCCGGCCGTCCGCGCCGACCAGGCGGAGCGCGGCCAGCCGGCGGTCGCGGCGGTCGCCGCCGAACCGGACGGCAGCCGCGATGAACACGGCGACGGGCATGAGCAGGGCGACGAACACCAGCAGCACGAGCAGGGTGAGGACCGGGTCCAGCGGCGGCGATTCCACGGCCGAGCCGAAGGAGTCGACGCGGTGGATGGGCAGGCCCGGTGCGTCCTTCAGCCCTTCGGCGCCGATGTAGAAGAAGAGGTCACCGGGGCCCACCAGGCCCGCCTTGCCGATGGTCGCGACGATCGGGCCGTCCAGGCGCTCGCGCAGCAGCTTGCCCTCGCCGGTCTTCATCAGCCGGTCGAGGGCGGGGGAGACCACGAGCTCGCCCGGCTTCGGGAACGCCTTCAGCCCGGGCGGCAGCGGGGCCTTCGGGCCCTCGGGCTCGATCAGCCGGCCGTCCACCCCGTACGTGCGGTACGTCTGGTTGACGTCGGCGATGAGCAGGGTGTCGGGGCCCTTGGAGAGCGTGCCCTCCGGTCCCGTGAAGGCGGTCTCGCGGGCGAAGGTCCGGGCGTCCCGCTGGCCGAAGGCGTTCGGCAGGGAGGCGGTGACCAGCAGCAGGGCCACGCCGAGGCCGACGCCCACGCCGGTGAGGAGGGTCCGCAGCAGGCCCTCGCGGCCTCCGGCGAGCGCGAACCGGGCACCCATGCCGAGATCGCGGCCCCATACCTTGAGCAGGCTCATACGACCCGCTCCATGTCCCGCGACTTGCCGTCCCGTACGACGATCTCGCGGTCGGAGTACGCGGCGACCCGGGTCTCGTGGGTGACCAGCACGACGGCGGTGTTCGCCGACCGGGCCGCCTCGGTGAGCAGCTGCATGACCAGCTCGCCGTTGAGGGAGTCCAGGGCGCCGGTGGGCTCGTCGGCGAAGATCACGCGGGGACCGGTGACCAACGCGCGGGCCACGGCCACGCGTTGGCCCTGACCGCCGGAGACCTCGCCGGGCCGCTTGCCGGCCAGCTCGTCCACCTGGAGCCGCTCCATCCACTGGCGTGCCGTGGACTCGGCCTGCTTGCGCTTGACGCCGGTCAGGCGGAGCGGCAGGGCGACGTTCTCCACACAGGTCAGCTCGGGGACGAGCTGGCCGAACTGGAAGACGAAGCCGAACTCGGTGCGGCGCAGGGCGCTGCGCTCGGCATCGTTCATGGAGGTCAGCTCGCGGCCGGCGTAGGCGATGGAGCCGGAGTCGGGGGTGACGATGCCGGCGAGGCAGTGCAGCAGCGTCGACTTGCCGGAGCCGGAGGGCCCCATGATGGCGACGACCTCGCCGGGGTGGATGGAGAACTCGGCGCCGTCGAGCGCGTGCGTGGGTCCGTAGGACTTGCGCAGGGCGGTGGCGGTGAGGAGGGAACCTGCGGGGGTCATCGGCGGACTTCCTTCGCGAGCCGGTCGAGGCGGGCGGCCGTGAGTTCCAGCCAGCGCAGGTCGGCCTCGAGGTGGAACAGGGCGTGGTCGCAGACGAGCTGGTCGGCGAGGTCGCCCTTGCGCTTGCGGGTGGTGAGGATGCGCATCAGGCGCAGGTGTTCGGCCCGCTGGGTGTCCAGCAGCTCGGCGGCGCTGCGGCCGGTGAGGAGGGCCAGGACCACCTTGGTGTAGAGGGTGGACTGGAGGTACGGCTCGGGCTTTTCGGGCTGGGCGAGCCACTGCTCGACATCGGTGATGCCGGCGTCGGTGATGGCGTACCGCTTGCGTTCCGGGCCGCCGCCGGCCTCGATGCCGTCGACCTCGACGAGGCCGTTCTTCAGGAGGCGGGACATGGTCGAGTAGACCTGCCCGTAGGCGAGCGGTTTGTCGTGGCCGAACTTCTCGTCAAAGGTCCGCTTGAGGTCGTAACCGTGGCGGGGACCGGCCTCGAGGAGGCCCAGGAGGGTGTGACCGATGGACATGGCCCGACTGTACACCGGGTGTATACGCTCGATGTATACGCACGGTGTATAGCCGGGCCAGTGGACCGCTTTATGGTGTTGTCACCGCAGGTCAGCGGCGATTGTCACGATTCCGAACCGGCCTTCGGGGGCCGGCCGCGGCGCGGGATCGGTCCGGGCGCGGAGGGCAGGCGCCCCGCGTCCGAAAGGGCCCGGCGGAGCAGGAACTCGATCTGGGCGTTGGCGCTGCGCAGCTCCTCGCCCGCCCAGCGGGCGAGGGCGTCGTACACCTGAGGGTCCAGCCGCAGCAGCACCTGCTTGCGGGCCTGCCGGGCGGCCGGCCGGGCCGGCTTCGGCTCGGGGGGGTCCTGGTCTGGCGGGGTCACTGGTACAGGGTGCCCGTGTTGACGACCGGCTGGGCGGCGCGGTCTCCGCACAGGACCACCATCAGGTTCGAGACCATTGCGGCCTTGCGCTCCGGGTCCAGGTCCACGATGCCATCCTCCGACAGGCGGGTCAGGGCCAGCTCGACCATGCCCACCGCGCCCTCGACGATCTGCTTGCGGGCCGCCACCACGGCACCGGCCTGCTGGCGCTGGAGCATCGCCGAGGCGATCTCCGGAGCGTACGCGAGATGCGTGAAGCGGGACTCGATGATCTGCACGCCGGCCGCCTCGACCCGGGCGTGCAGCTCCGCCGCCAGCTTCTCGGTGATCTCCTCGGCGTTCTCGCGGAGCGACAGGCCGTCCTCGTCGTGCGCGTCGTAGGGGTACTCGATGGCGATGTGCCGGACCGCGGCCTCGGTCTGGGTCTCCACGAACTCGGTGAAGTCCTCCACCTCGAACACCGCCCGCGCGGTGTCCTCGACCTTCCAGACCACGACCGCGGCCAGCTCGATCGGGTTGCCGTAGGCGTCGTTGACCTTCAGGACGGCCGTCTCGTGGTTGCGGACCCGGGTCGAGATCTTCTCCCGCGTGGTCAGCGGGTTCACCCAGCGCAGTCCGTCGGTGCGGATCGTGCCCCGGTAGCGGCCGAACAGCTGGACCACCCGCGCCTGGCCGGGCTCCACCATGTTCAGTCCGCTCATCGCGAGGACCGCGCCGAGGAAGGTCAGGATGCCCAGCGGGATCAGCGAGGCCTTGGCGGCGGTGGCCGCGGCGAGGATGCCGAGAACCACCAGGCCCGCCCCCGCCAGTACACCGGCCAGGCCGGCCAGCAGGGCCAGTCCGCCGCCGACGCTGTGCGCGGGGTACTCCCGCACCTGCGGCTCGGGCATGGTCGAGGCCGCGTTCGCGGACGTTCGGGCATCGGTCGTGCCGGTCACGGCATCGGTCAGGTCATCGGTCATGGTTCGCCCCGTTTCGATCGGTCCGGCGGGCTACAGGCCCTAGCAAAGTGATATCACTTTATTGGGAGACCGCAACCCTGGCCCCCTCCTGTGCGTCGGTTCCCTTGGAGTGGGTGCTGATTCTCACGTCCGAATTGGGCGGTATTGGTCGACATTCGCCGACCTTTGACCATTCCTGCGGTGTTAGTTTTCGGAGCTGACGTCGGGGGGTAATCGAGCGGAGCGGGAGCGATGGGCCGAGCAGAAGCGCGCAAAGCGCAGAAGCAGCGCGGAGCGCGGCGCGCGGCGAAAGGCGCCGGCAAGGCGGGCAAGAAGAGCGGCATACGGCGGCTCTTCACCTGGAAGAAGATCCTCGGCACGTTCTTCGGGCTGATCCTGCTCGGCATGGCGGCCCTCGTTGCGATCTACTACTGGGTGGACGAGCCCAAGAACGCCAACGCCGACGCGATCCTCCAGAGCAACGTCTACAAGTACGCCGACGGCACCGTGATGACGCGCACCGGCGAGAAGAACCGCGAGATCGTTCCGCTCGACCGCATCCCGAAGGAGGTCCAGACCGCCTTCATCGCCATCGAGAACAAGTCCTTCTACAAGGACCGCGGCATCGACGTCCTGGGCGTGGCCCGGGGCGCCTTCGTCACCGTCACCGGCCAGGGCAAGGCCGGCGGTTCGACGATCACCCAGCAGTACGTCAAGAACTACTACCTGAACCAGGACCAGACGGCGACCCGCAAGCTCAAGGAACTGGTGATCTCCCTCAAGGTCGACTCGCGGATGGAGAAGGACGACATCCTCGCCGGTTACCTCAACACCAGCTACTTCGGCCGCGGCGCGTACGGCATCCAGGCCGCCTCGCAGGCCTACTACGGCATCGACGTCTCCAAGCTGAACCTGGAACAGGGCGCCTACCTCGCCGCCCTCCTCCAGGCCCCCAGCCAGTACGACTGGGCGACCGCCGGTGAGGACAGCAAGAGGCGGGTCATGATCCGCTTCAACGGCGTGCTCTCCAACATGGTCGAGATGGGCGCCCTCGACGAGGCCAAGCGCCAGACGCTGAAGTTCCAGGAGCCGATCAAGCCCAAGCCGGCCCCCGGCACCGAGGGCCAGAAGGGCTACCTGCTGGAGGCCGCCGACGCCGAGCTCCGCAGGCAGGGTCTGACCGAGGGCCAGATCAAGGCCGGCGGCTGGACGATCACCCTCAATATCGATCCCAAGAAGCAGAAGGCACTGGAGAAGGCCGTCCAGGACGAGCTGGAGTCCAAGCTCGACCGCAAGGACACCAAGAAGCGCCCGGTCGACCAGTACGTCCAGGCCGGCGCCACCTCGGTGGACCCCAAGACCGGCGCCATCGTCGCCATGTACGGCGGCACCGGCCAGGACGCCAAGTGGTCGAGCAACGCCCTGCGCACCGACTTCCAGCCGGGCTCCACCTTCAAGCCGGTCGTGCTCGCCTCCGCACTGGAGACCAAGGCCAAAACCCAGGACGGCAAGCCGATCACCCCGAACACGATCTACAACGGCGACAGCCGGATACCGATCGTCGGCGCCAGCGAGCCCTTCGCCCCGCAGAACCAGGAGAACAAGAGCTACGGCCAGATCACCGTCCAGGAGGCCACGAACTTCTCGGTGAACTCCGCGTACGCCCAGATGTTCGTGGACGCCCGCCCGGCCGCCGTGAAGAAGACCGCCCTGGAGCTGGGCATGGCCGACCGCGAGGGCTGGCCCACCGAATCGCCGGCCATGTCGCTCGGCACCATGAGCGCCAACACCGTCGAGATGGCCGGCGTCTACGCCACCCTCGACCGGCACGGCAAGAAGATCACCCCGTCGATCGTGAAGTCGGCGAAGCACGCGACCCGCGAGTACCGGCCGATGGAGCCCGTCGGCGGCCAGGTGATCAGCAGCGAGACCGCCGACACCGTCACCAAGGTGCTCACCGGCGTGGTCAAGGACGGCTCCGGCAAGAACGTCCACAGCAGCTCCTACGAGGCCGCCGGCAAGACCGGCACCACCGAGTCCAACGTGGCCGCCTGGTTCACCGGGTACACCCCGGAACTGGTCACCGTGGTCGCGATGTTCGGCGAGGAGCCGGGCACCGGCAAGCAGAAGACCCTCACCGGTACCGCCGGCGGTGGCCGTGCGGGCGGCTCGAGCTTCCCGGCGGACATCTGGCAGGCCTACACCCTGGCCGCCCTCAACGGCGTCGACACGGGCAAGTTCGACCTGGAGGACGCGGAGATGGGCGAGCCGGCCACGCCGACCCGCAGCACCTCCCCGTCCAACTCGGCCAGCCGTTCGCCGGAGAACACCCCGAGCACCCGGTCCTCCCAGCCGGTCACCCCGGACCCGGGCAACTCCAGCCCCAACAAGCCCGACCCGACGCGCAGCAGCTCCACCAAGCCGCCGACGCCGCCGTCGCCGCCCGGCCCGACGAAGACCACCCCGACTGCGCCCGACCCGGACCCGACGGACACCGGCATCAGACCGCCCGCGCCGTAAACACCACCGCCCGGCAGCTCCTTGGCTGCCGGGCGGTGCCGTTCCCTGCCGTTCCCTGCCGTCAAAGCCGGCGTCAGTGCCGGTCTCGCCCGCCCGGCAGCGCGAGCTCGAACCAGACCACCTTCCCGCTGCTCAGCCGGGTCGCCCCCCAGCGCCGGGCCACCCGGTTCACCAGGAACAGGCCGCGCCCGCCCTCGTCGGTGTCCCGGGCCCGCCGCTGCCGCGGCAGCTGGGGGGAGTCGTCCCCGACCTCGCAGCGCAGCACGTCCGTCCGCAGCAGGCGCAGCGTGACCGGCCGCTCCGCGTACCGGACGGCATTGGTCACCACCTCGCTGACCAGCAGTTCCAGCGAATCGGTCAGCTCCTCCAGACCCCACCGGGACAGTGCCCGGCGGGCGAACCGGCGGGCCCGGCCGGGGGCCGTCTCCTCCGGGTCGAGGAACCAGTACGCGACATCGCTGGGCGCGATCCCGTCGAAGCGGGCGGCGAGCAGCGCGATGTCGTCGTCCCGGTCGCCCGGGCCCAGCATGTCGAGCACGTCGTCGCAGAGGGCCTCCAGCGGCGGCGGATGGTCCAGGCCGGTCAGCTGGGCGGTGGCCGCCAGCCGCTCCCGCAGCTGCTCGATGCCGGTCCACACGTCCCGGAGCCGGGACTCCACCAGGCCGTCGGTGTACAGCAGCAGGGTGGCCCCGGCCGGCGCGTCCAGCTCGACGGCCTCGAAATCGACCCCGCCGACGCCGATGGGCGCGCCCGGGGGCACCCGGAGCACCTCGGCACGGCCGCCGAGGTGCAGCAGCACCGGCGGCGGGTGTCCCGCGTTGGCGATGGTGATCCGGTGGGCGACCGGGTCGTACACGGCGTACAGACAGGTCGCCATCCGGTCGGAACCGAGCCGCTGGGCCTGCTCGTCGAGGTGGTGCAGCACCTCGCCGGGCGGCAGGTCGAGCTGGGCCAGGGTCTGGGCGGTGGTCCGCAACTGGCCCATGATCGCGGCGGAGGTCATGGAATGGCCCATGACATCGCCGACCACCAGCGCGACCCGGCTGCCGGGCAGCGGTATGGCGTCGTACCAGTCGCCGCCGACCCGGGCGGTCTCGGCCGCCGGCAGGTACCGGGAGGCCAGCCGCACCCCGGTGGGCTGCGGCAGCGAGTCCGGCAGCATGGTGCGCTGCAGCTCGTCGGCGATGTAGGCCTCGCGACCGTACAGCACCGCCTTGTCGATGCCGAGCGCGGTGTGCGTGGCCAACTGGGCCGCGACCAGCAGGTCGTTGGGCTCGAAGGCGGGCCGCTCCGGGCTGCGCAGGAACACGGCGGCGCCGATCACCCGCCGTCGGCCGCGCAGCGGTGCCAGCACGGCCCGCTGGCCGCGCGGCAGCGGATGGTCGGCGCCGAGCAGCTCGGGCAGCGCGGCCCGCGCCGCGGCGGAGGACCCGAAGACGGGCCGTACGCCGCGCAGCACCTCGGCGAGTGCCCCGCCGGGCCGGATCTCGCAGAGCTCGGCGGCGGGCAGGTCGCCCTGCGGGCCGAGCAGGGGCAGCTGGCTGAAGTCGAGCTCGCCGGCGGCCCCCGTGGCCGCCGCGCTCCCGGTGGGTTCCAGCCCGGTGCCGAGCTCGTCGATCGGCCGCAGCCGGTCCGTGCGGCGCAGCCTTAAGACGACGGGGCCGACCGGGCGCTCGTCGCCGACCGGAAGCGGATCGCGCAGGTAGACGAGGATCGCGTCGGAGAAGGTCGGCACGGTGGCCCGGCACAGGCCGAGCACGATCTCGTCGAGGTCGATGCCGCGGGCGATCCGCCGGGTCGCGGCGCCCACGAAGCGCAGCCGGTCGCCCTCGCGGCGCGCGGCCGTGGCATCGGCACCCGCCGGTACGGCGCCGCCGGCACCCGAACCCGTGCCACCCGCTGCCGCTGCCGTCAGGGTGGCGGGTTCCGTTGTCTCGGGGGCGGCCGGTGACGGACCGACAGGAAGCTCCGGGCCGGTGGCGGAGCCCGCTGCGGAGCCGGCGGCACGTGCGGTTGCCGGGGTACGGGAGGCTGCCGTCCCGCCGCGCGGGCCCGGCAGACCGGCCCCGGCGGCCTTCCGGGCGGCTGCGGCGTCCCGGGCCTGCCGGGCGGCCTCCGCACGGCTGCGGTGGCCTCCGGAGGGCCGGGCCGGGGGGATCCCCTCGGGGTCGCGCTCGGGGCCGCCCGGGCCGGCGGCGCCGTCGGGAGCCGCCCGGACCGCCTTGGGGGCGGCGTCGGGGCCGGAGCCGGCAGCCGCGTCCTGGGCGAGCCCGTCGCGGGCCCGCACTCCGGCCGGGTCGTCATCGGCCGGGGCCTTGCCGTGGCCGAGGTCGCCGGGGTCGGCCGGGCTGCCCCGGTCGCCGCGGCCGGCCGGGCCGCTGGTGCCCGGCATGCTCTGCGCGCCCACGGCGGAGCCGGGCGCGGCCTGGCCCCGCGCACCCCGCCGCGCCCGCCGCGGCCCGGGCACGTCGGAGCTGCCCGCCGCGGCAGGCTGCGGGCCGTCGTGGGACGTGGGGTACTCCGTCACGCGTGGAATTCCGTCCGTTTGCGCTCGATGTGCGCTGCACTCAACTCGGTCAGTCGCGGTATACCCGCTCAGCGGCGAGGGCACCGTCACCCTCGGGTACCGCGTCCCGCTCGTTACCAAGTCCCGCGCGCAGCATGACAATTACGCAGCCTTGCGGAGGACGATCCTACGTTTGAACCCCGGGGGCGCATCAAGGGTCTCATGAGGTCATATGCGCCGGAGTGCGGTCCCAGCCTTCCGGCAGCACCGGAATTTCCCAGTTCGGATCGGGTCGCCAGTCCTGCCAGCCGGAGGAAAATGGCGGCCCCCAGGCCTTGATCACGTCCACCGCGGCGCGGCCCGCCGCACGCACGCGGGCCGCCTCCTCCGGGCTGATCAGCCCGGACCGCTGGGCCTGCGCGAACTCGTCCTCGTCCCGCCACATCCAGGTGCGGTCCGGGTAGACGGAGATGTCGAGGAAGTGGTCCTCGGAGTCCACCCCGCCGTCCCATCGCACCCGCGGCGACTCGAGGTTCACGTACCAGCTGCGGAACTCCCAGTCGTCGCCCCAGAACAGCCACACCGACCACGGCTCGCCGGGCCGGGCCAGTTTCAGCACCCCGGCCCCGAACCACTGCGAGCGGACCGTGGTGCGCGGGGTGGTGTAGCGGGTGGCGAGCGGCTCCTCGTGCACCGGAGTGCCGTCGGCCAGGACGGGTTTGACGCATTCGGTCCCCGGGGCCATCCACACGGCCAGCAGCTCGTCCGTGTCCTGGACCACGGTGACCGGCCGGCAGATGTGCACCTGGCCCTTCAGGCCGGGCGCATGGTCGCGATAGCGCCAGAGGATGTGCTCCCCGGGCGCCCAGTGCGTGCCCTGCGCGTCCCGCGCGTCGGTACCTGTCATGCGCAGATCTTAGGGCGGGGCCCTGTGGACCCGCTGCGGTGCAGGTCACGGTCGGGTGCGGGCCGAGAAATGACCGAAATTCGGCCCCCGCTCAGGGGTGGGTCATGCGCAGCACGTCAAGGGCCCGGTCGAGTTCCTCGAGGGTGAGGTCGCCGCGCTCGATGTAGCCGGACTCGAGCACCACCTCCCGGATGGTCTTCCGTTCCGCGAGCGACTTCTTGGCGACCTTGGCCGCCTCCTCGTAGCCGATGTACCGGTTCAGCGGGGTCACCACGGAGGGCGAGGACTCGGCGTACTCCCTGGCCCGGTCCGCGTTCGCGGTGATTCCGGCGACCGTCCGGTCGGCCAGCAGGCGGCTCGCCGCGCCGAGCAGGCGTACGGATTCGAGCAGGTTGCGGGCCATCACGGGGAGCATCACATTGAGTTCGAAGTTGCCGGACGCGCCCGCCACGGTGAGGGTCGTGTCGTTCCCGGTCACCTGCGCGGCGACCATGAGCACGGCCTCCGGGACCACCGGATTGACCTTTCCGGGCATGATCGAGGACCCCGGCTGGAGATCCGGCAGATTGATTTCGGCCAATCCGGTGCGCGGGCCGGAGGCCATCCAGCGGAGATCGTTGCAGATCTTGGTGAGGGAGACCGCGATGGTCCGGAGCATGCCGGAGGTCTCCACCAGCGCGTCCCGCGCGCCCTGGGCCTCGAAGTGGTTCCGGGCCTCGGTGAGGGCCAGCCCGGTGGCCGCGGCCACTTCGGTGATCACGGCCGCGGAGAATCCGGGCGGGGTGTTGATCCCGGTGCCCACGGCGGTCCCGCCCAGCGGCAGCTCGGCGAGCCGGGGCAGGGCGGCGTGCAGCCGCTCGACGCCGTAGCGGATCTGGGCGGCGTACCCGCCGAACTCCTGGCCCAGGGTGACGGGTGTGGCGTCCATCAGATGCGTCCGGCCGGCCTTGACCACCTCGGCGAACTCGGCCGACTTGTGTTCCAGGGCGGTGGCGAGGTGCTCCAGGGCGGGGATCAGCTCGCCCGTGACCGCCGCGGTGGCGGCGATGTGGACGGAGGACGGGAACACGTCGTTGGAGCTCTGCGAGGCGTTGACGTGGTCGTTGGGGTGGACCTCGCGGCCGAGCCGCTCGGTCGCCAGGGTCGCGATCACCTCGTTGGCGTTCATATTGGACGAGGTGCCGGAGCCGGTCTGGAAGACGTCCACCGGGAAGTGGTCGTCCCAGCGGCCTTCGGCGACCTCCGCGGCGGCGCCCGCGATGGCCTCGCCGATGTCCGCATCGAGCACCCCGAGCCGGACGTTGACCCGGGCGGCGGCAGCCTTGATCTCGGCCAGGGCGGCGATGTGGGCGCGCTCCAGGCGCTGCCCGGAGATGGGGAAGTTCTCCACCGCGCGCTGGGTCTGGGCCCGCCAGCGGGCGTGTGCGGGAACCCGCACCTCGCCCATGGAGTCGTGCTCGATGCGGAACTGATCGTCGGTCATGTGTGTGGCCTCCTCAAAAAGTTGAGCAATTGTCGTGTTCGAAGTGTTCCCAAGTCCCCTACCGGCCAGTAAATACCGGGGGTAACACTGACACCGGGGAGGCGTCCATGACGCGTACCAAACCCAGACTCAGATCTACCTTCGCCGCACTCGCGGCGTTCGCGGCCGCCCTCGGGGGCGTCACCGCCATCACCCCCATGGCCCAGGCGGCCCCTGCGCCCGCCACGGCCCAAACACCCGCCGCGCCCGCCGCGGCCGTCACCCCGCTCCCGCCGGAGCTGGAGGCCGTCCGGGCCGCCGAAGCGGTGAAGATCTACGGCGACTCCGCGATCCGCCCGCTGAACCAGCGCAAGACCGGGCTCATCTCGCTCGGCGACAGCGAGATCTCGGGCGAGGGCGTGGGCAACTACGACCCGCCGACCAACACGCCGAACAACCAGTGCCACCGCTCGCCCGACGCCGCGATCCACCGGACCGGCATCCAGGCCGACCTCACCTTCAACGTGTCCTGCTCCGGCGGCTACACGGGCAACATCCGGATCGGCGGCAGCAAGCAGTACGCCGACGAGCTGGTGCAGAGCGACAGCCTTGCGATCAAGGCCCGCAACACAAAGATCAAGATGGTGCTGCTGGTCGCCGGAGCCAACGACGACCTCCAGTTCGGGCCGGTCATGACGGACTGTGTGACCCGCTGGGTGCTCAGCCAGGGCACCTGCGAGCCGAAGTACGCCCCCGGCTGGCAGGCCCGGGTCGACGGCCTCCGCCCCAAGGTCGAGGCGACCGTCGCCGACCTCAAGACGGTCATGCGCGACGCCGGCTACGCCGACTCCGACTACAAGCTGGTCGTGATGGGCTACCCCAGCCCCATCGGCCCCGACTTCTACGACAACCCCAGCTTCCCCGGCAAGCTGCCGGGCGGCTGCGCCGGCTACGACTCCGACGCCACCTGGGGCCGCAACTACGCCGTGCCCACCTTCGAGAAGGGCATGCGGGAGGCCGCCCGCAACTCCGGCGCGGTCTACCTGGACAACTCGCGGCTGTTCCACGGCCACGAGGTGTGCATGGAGAACACCTGGGCCCGCGGCCTGTACCTGGACCTCGGGGACCACTTCCCCTGGGACGAGAACACCGCCCGCCAGTCCTTCCACCCCAACGCCCGCGGCCACGCCGCCTTCGCGTCCTGCCTCACCCAGTTCTACGCCTCCGGGCTGCGCGAGGCCTCCTGCGCCGACCCGGCCTCCACCGGCACCCCGGTGCTGACCGCCGGCGCCTGGGACGACCTGTACAAGCCGCTGAAGAACCAGGCGACGGGCACCTGCCTGGACGCCAAGGGCGGCGCCAGCGCCAACAACACCGCGATCCTGGGCTGGGACTGCCACGGCGGTCGCAACCAGGGCTGGTGGTACGACGGCACGCAGCAGTCCGTGCACGTCGAGCTCACCCACGACCGCTGCCTGGACGCACCGGGCGCCGCCTACGGTGCGGGCACCGCCCTGATCCTCTGGAACTGCCACGGCGGCGCCAACCAGAACTTCGTCCGCGACGGAGCCACCCTCCGGCCGGCGGCTGCGCCGGGCATGTGCCTGACGGTCGCGGCGGCGAAGGACCCGCTCCGGCTCCAGCCCTGCAACGGCTCCGCGAACCAGAGCTTCGCGTAACCGCCCGCCCCCGCACACCCCCCACATCCGGCCGGCGCACCCCGGCCGGATGTCACGTTTCTCAGGGTCCTTACCGAGGCTGGGGCGCCAGCGGGGCCGCGGCCACCTTGAACCCGCCCTCGACGACCCGGGCGAAGGCCGCCGGAGCCATGCAGGTCCCGGTGTCGGGCTGCACGAGCTTGCCCTCCACCACGTGGGCGTTGCCCACGCCCCAGGAGAAGCCCAACCGGTCCGGCTCCCGGCCGCGACCGTCCTCGATGCTGATGCCGATCCGCTCACCCGCTGTCCCGACGTTCGAGGTCTCGACGACGGCGGTCAGGGTGGCCGACCGGTTGCCCGTGACGAGGCAGTCCACCCTGGCCACGGACACGGCGGTGAACTCCTTGCCGTCCTCCGTCTCGGAGGCGGGCACCCGGTGATGGATCGTCACCCGGCCGCGGGCGTCGGTGGGCGAGCCCTTCTCCAGCTTCGTGCCCGGGTACGGCCTGCTCCACGGCGCGCCCTCGGCCTCGACCGTGAACCGGATCTCGTGGGTGGCGGAGTACGGGTAGAAGATCCGTCCCCCGCCGTGCACCGAGGCGGTACGCGCGGTCGCGTCGGTCGACGCGGGCGGCGCGGCCGGCGCGGGGGCGGCGGCCACCAGCGACGCGACGGCGGCCAGCGCGACGGCGGGCAGAGCGACGGTACGGATACGCATGTGAACTCCCCTGGTTGGACACCCCGTTCGGGTGTGCCACCAGCTTCGTCCCGGAGCCCGGCCGGCTCCATCTGCCGATCGGCGGACCTGCACCGGCCGCCTCCGCCGAACGGCAGAGCCCGTCCCGGCTACAAGCCCGCTCCTACCGGTCGGCGAGCAGCCCGGAGACCATCTCCCGGACCTCCCGCGGCCGGTTGGTGATCAGGGTGTCCACGCCGAGCCGCAGGCACAGCTCCACATCCGCCGGCTCGTCCACCGTCCACACTCGCACCCGCAGCCCCTTCGCGTGCAGCCGCGCCACCAGCCCGGGGTCCTGCCGCACCAGCTCGATACCGGGCCCGGCATGCCCGGCGAAGGGCGGCCGGACCGGCCGCAGCCGCCGCTCCATCAGGTACACGGCGGGCAGCCCGGGCGCCAGCCGGTGCAGCCGGGTCAGCGCGTTCCGGGAGAAGCTCATCACCTCGACCAGGCCACTCGCCCCGTCGGCCAGCCCGTACGCCCTGAGCATGCGCACAAGCTCGGCCTCCAGCCGGCCGCCGGCCCGGGTCGGGTGCTTGGTCTCGACGGCCAGCCCGACGGGCCGCCCGGCCCCCAGCGCCTCCTGCAACAGCTCCTCGAAGAGCAGCACCCGCGCTCCCCGGTGCGATTCCCCCTTCCACCCGCCGAAGTCGAGCGCGGCCAGTTCCTCGTACGTCAGAGCCGACACCACGCCCTGCCCGTCGGAGGTCCGCTCCACCCGCCGGTCATGCACACAGACCAGCCGCCCGTCGGCACTGAGCCGCACATCGCACTCCAGCGCGTCCGCACCATCGGCGATGGCCTGCCGGTAGGCGGCGAGGGTGTGCTCGGGGTGGTCGTGGGAGGCGCCGCGATGGGCGATGACGCGGACGCCGTTGCGCCCGAGGGTTGCCTGAGTCATACAGCAGACGTTAACCGGATGCGGTGGCCCGCCCGGTGCAGGATGCTGCACGGATGGCCGAACAGTTCGTGACATTGCACTGCGAACCCTGCGACGACTGCGTGATCGAGGCGTGGCAGCGCGTGGTCGACGGACGGCTGCGCTGGGAGGAACAGGAGTACTGCCCCCGGTACGTGATCCAGGCCTGCGGCGGGGCATGGGGCCCGGCCCCCGAACATGTCCGCGCGCGGATCATCGCCGTGGAGGGCACGGTCCGGGTCCGCGTGGGCGGCCCCGACGGCGTTCCGCTCAAGACCATCCGCGAGGTCATGCACCTGTCCATGGCGGAACTGAGCCGCGCCAGGGCGGACGGCTTCGAGGCCACACCGGTCGAGGCCGCCCTGCTGACCGGACTCCCCGCCTCCTAGCCGCTATGCCCGGCGGTGAACCGCTGCGGGGTTGCCCGGGGAGTCGAGCCACGCCCGTCCACCGTTGGTGTCTGCCGTTAGGCCGAAGCGATCGAATCCGGGTCGCCCTTGCTCTTCCCACCAGCGGTAGGCGGCTTCTGTCTCGTCCCACAGCCGGCGGGCGCCGGACTGGACCACCTCGTACTCCTGCCGCTCCGGCACATAGTCGGCCGAGGCCCACGCCTTCGTGTCCGTGCTGTACGTCCACAGGGTGTACGCGCCGTCGTCGTAGCGCTCCACCGCCCAGAACGCCCCTGGCATGCGGAGCCCGATCACGAACTGCTCCAACCACCCGCCGACATCGGCGGGCGACAACGTCGTCGTGCTTCTATCGCCGCTTGCGGGCCATTCCCGCCCCTTGAGGTACTCGCCATGCGGGGGCTGGTTCATGCGCTGCTGCCGTAGGCGCATGAAGGCACTGGAACGGGTGAAACGACCACTCGCCGTGCCGTCGTCGTTCACGGTCAGGCGGGCGATGGCCTCGCCCCCGTACTACGTCCCCCAGGGGGCGACGACGACCCCGCCGGCAACGGTCTGCTCGACCCATGCGGCGGGAACCTCACCGATGGAGCACGTCGCAATGACACGGTCGTACGGCGCACCTCCCGCGTAGCCCAGCCGGCCGTCTCCCACGATCACCAGCGGGGACAGGCCGGCCCCCCGAAGGTTCTCGCCCGCACCCTCGGCCACCGCGGGGTCGAACTCGACGGAGACCACGTTCCCCGACCCGAGCCGGTGCGAGAGCAGACCCGCGTTCCACCCCGTACCCGTACCGATCTCGAGGACCCGATGGCCGTCCCTGACATCGAGATCGGCCAGCATCGAGAACACCATGCGTGGTTGGGAACTGGAACTGCTCGGGGTCGCGCCGAGGCCGTCACCCGCATGGTCGCCGTCGTCCCACTGCGTGGTGAGAGGGATGTCGGAGAACACCGCGCGGAACCAGGCGTCGGGGTCCGTGGTGCGGTCCACCAACGGGTTCTGCCGGGTGCCGTCCGGGATGCCCGGCCAGATGCGCTCGGGCACGAACAGGTCTCGGGGGACTGCCTGGTACGTCGGCAGCCAATCGGAGCGCAGAGCGCCCGACTCAACGAGCGCGGAGCCGAGCCCCTGCGGGCTCGCCCCTTCTGCGCGCGCAGCCATCAGACCTACTTCTTCGCGGGGCTGGGGCCGGAGCCGTCGGAGGAGTTCCCGCCGCTCGTCTCCGAGCCACCACCCCCGTGCCCGCGCCCACTGCTGCCGTCGTCCTGCTGACTCCCACCCTGACCGCTGCCCGTACCGCCGCTGTGCTTTCCGCTCACTGGTTCCTCCTTGGTCGACCGGGGCATTTCCCCGAGTGCCGGTAGACCACCACCGGCGGACCGGAAGCGCGCTCGATGGTGCCTCGACGTACGGGGTCGAGCGGCTCAACAAACCGCAGACAGGCCGAACACTTGTGGCCAGGGGGTGCGTAGGTCACGTACTCCCACTCGTCCGTCTTGGTTGCCATTGCGCACCTCTTCGCCGCTGTCTCCGGGAATCTTCACCCAATGGTGGCCGGAGGCAGAGCGAGGTTCTAGCCGGTTTCCTGTTCGCGCAAAAGCTCGTCTCGGATTCCTTCGATCAGGGACCGCATGTCGTCACCGGCAACGGCGGTCCCGCTGAATCCTTCGAACTTGGATACGTAGAGGACAACGTCCCTGGGATCGGTTACCACTGTTTCCGCGTGGACCGTCTCGATGGTCACCGTGCGGTCATCCTTGATGGAGAACGAGTGGCCTGGAAAATCCACTTGCGGGGCAGACAGTGCGACGATGCGGATATCTACATTGGGTAGCCGAGAGACGGAGATCAGTCGGTCCAGCTGCCCCATCATCACCAAGGCCGGAAGAATGCGCCACCGGAGGACCGATTCGGTGATGATGAAACGGAAGGCCTTCTCTTCCGAGTACAGGACACTTTGCCGCGCCAGCCTCGCGCCGATGGTGCTCTCCAACTGTGCTTCTGTCAGATTCCTTCGAGCAAAAACCGCCCGCACGTATTCGGGAGTCTGAAGCAGACCGGGAATGAGCGAGGGCTGAAACAGGCGTAGCAGCCTTGTCTGTGATTCGAGGGCCTGCACCTGTTGTTGTTTGCGGCTGTAGCCCAGGCGTCGAATAAGTCGCCACGCTGTGACCTCCGTGGCCGCCTCTCTGGCCACAGCCATGTACTCGGCCTTTACCTCATCCGACACGCCTATGACGGTGAGGATGCGGTCAACCTCGGTGACGCTCGGAGCTGTGTTTCCGTTCTCAATCTTGGAGAGCTTGGAACGAGACATGGCAGCGCCGCGGGCAACCGCTTTCGCTTCCATTCCGGAAGACTGTCGCAGTTCCCGCAGCGCTGACCCAAGGCTGGATTTGTTCACTCGCCGTACTTCGCCCACCAATCGGCGAAAGGCGCGGCCTGGGCCATGGCCGTGTCCCTGTACGCCAAGAACCTAGACAGCTGATCTTCTCCGAGGAAATCGGCGCCCAGGTACTTACCCTCCCCGTCGTAGTTCATGGCTCCGATGACTCGCTCATCAAAGAGCCAGAAGTCCGGCGCATCCGGGATCGGGTTTTCCTGGGTGGTCGTATCCAGGATGAAGAACTCTTCCCCGGCTGTCATGTTGCGACGGTAGCCCCAAGAGAGTTCGAACCGCAGATAATCCGTCAGCGGGCGGGCGAGGATGTGCACGCGGTAGATTCGCTTGCCCGTTGCGACTGCGTCCCCGACCGTCGTCATCCATCCAGCCGTCTTGTAGTCCTCCGGCTGTGGCTCACCGGCAAGGAATGCGCGGTAGGCGTCAACGCCGCCCGACTTGCTGTAGTCGTCCAGAGTCTCCAGCCGGAACGCTTCCCGGCCGAAGTCTTCGAACCAGGCCCCCAGCGTCTTAGATGAGGTTGTCACGAATGGCCTTTCGGATGAGCTCAACAGGGATTTCCACCATGGTTTCGTGAGCCGGAAGCTCCAGCCCGTGGTCAGCCACGCGGTCCCCCTGAATGGCGAGGGTTCCCCGGTCCGTGGCGTAGATGGTCGGGCACTCGCCCTCGTCGCACTCGCCTACCAGTCGCGTCAGCTTCACGGCCTGCCCCTTGTCGTCGGGTGTCGCCTCCGATGCTCGCGGCCCTTGCCCCCGAGGAACAAGGGGTTCGAGTTTCCGGAACAGGAAACCGGCGCGATAGGTCCACACCTGCCAACGGCAAGAGCCCCCGGCGGGGGCGCCAGGGGCTCTCAGCAGGTGTTGCTGCCGGGGTCAGGCCAGGCCCGGGCCGCGGACCGGGATGTGGGTGAAGGTCGGTTCCGGGGCCGGGTTCTGGAAGAAGTCGTTGCCCTTGTCGTCCACGACGATGAATGCCGGGAAGTCCTCGACCTCGATCTTCCAGACCGCCTCCATGCCGAGCTCCTCGTACTCGACGACCTCGACCTTCTTGATGCAGTCCTGGGCGAGCCGGGCCGCGGGGCCGCCGATCGAGCCCAGGTAGAAGCCGCCGTGCGTGCCGCACGCGTTCGTCACCTGGGCCGAGCGGTTGCCCTTCGCCAGCATGACCTTGGAGCCGCCTGCTGCCTGGAACTGCTCGACGTACGAGTCCATGCGGCCGGCCGTGGTCGGGCCGAAGGAGCCGGAGGCGTAGCCCTCCGGGGTCTTCGCCGGGCCGGCGTAGTACACCGGGTGGTCCTTGAGGTACTGCGGCATCTCCTCGCCCGCGTCCAGCCGCTCCTTGATCTTCGCGTGCGCGATGTCGCGCGCCACGACCAGCGGGCCGGTCAGGGACAGGCGGGTCTTGACCGGGTGCTTGCTCAGGGTGGCGAGGATGTCCGCCATCGGCTGGTTGAGGTCGATGTTCACGACCTCGCCGCCCGACAGGTGCACGTCCTCGGTCTCCGGCAGGAACCGCGCCGGGTCCCGCTCCAGCTGCTCCAGGAAGACGCCCTCGGCGGTGATCTTCGCGGTGGCCTGGCGGTCCGCGGAGCAGGACACCGCGATGGCGACCGGGAGGGACGCGCCGTGGCGCGGGAGGCGGACCACGCGCACGTCGTGGCAGAAGTACTTGCCGCCGAACTGTGCGCCGATGCCGATCTTCTGGGTGAGCTCGAAGACCTGCTGCTCCAGATCCAGGTCGCGGAAGCCGTGGCCCAGCGGGGAGCCCTCGGTCGGGAGCTCGTCCAGGTAGTGCGCGGAGGCGTACTTCGCCGTCTTCAGGGCGTGCTCGGCCGAGGTGCCGCCCACCACGATCGCCAGGTGGTAGGGCGGGCAGGCCGCGGTGCCCAGCGAGCGGATCTTCTCCTCGAGGAACTTCATCATCGAGGCTTCGTTCAGGACGGCCTTCGTCTCCTGGTAGAGGAAGGACTTGTTGGCCGAGCCGCCGCCCTTGGCCATGAAGAGGAACTTGTACGCGCCGCCGTCGGTGGCGTACAGCTCGATCTGCGCGGGCAGGTTCGAGCCGGTGTTCTTCTCCTCCCACATGGTCAGCGGGGCCATCTGCGAGTAGCGGAGGTTGAGGCGGGTGTAGGCGTCGTAGATGCCGCGGGAGAGCGCCTCCTCGTCGCCGCCCTCGGTGAGCACGTTCTGGCCGCGCTTGCCCATCACGATCGCGGTGCCGGTGTCCTGGCACATCGGCAGCACGCCGGCCGCCGCGATGTTCGCGTTCTTGAGCAGGTCGAGGGCGACGAACTTGTCGTTCGAGGAGGCCTCGGGGTCGTCGATGATCCGCCGCAGCTGCGCCAGGTGGGCCGGGCGCAGGAAGTGCTGGATGTCGTGGATGGCCTCTTCGGCCAGTTTGCGCAGCGCCTCCGGCTCCACCTTGAGGAAGGTACGGCCGTCCGCCTCGAACGTGGACACGCCCTCGGACGTCACCAGTCGGTAGGGAGTCTGGTCCTCTCCCAGGGGGAGCAGGTCGGTGTACGCGAACTCCGGCATTGTGGCCATTCCTCACTCGGCAGACAGCGCTGACGACCTATTGGCAGCGCAGTCATCCAGCGTAGGTCCTCGCCCCGGGCCCTTGTCTGTGAGGTAAGGCTCACTCGACACGAACGCAGCAGGATGCGGCAGTATCGCGATCTATCGTGTTTGGCTATGCTGGCCGTGTGGACCTGGACAAGCACTCTGCCGCCCCTGCCGCTCCCGCCCAACTCCGCGCCTCGGACGCCGATCGCGACCGGATCGCGAACATCCTCGGCGATGCCGTCGCGGAGGGCCGGCTGACCGCCGAGGAACACTCCGAACGCCTGGACGCGCTGTACGCCGTGAAGACCGTCGGCGAGCTGGAGGCGCTGGTCCGGGACCTCCCGGCAGGCCCGGCCGGCGGCCTCCCCGCCGGGCCGCCCGGCGGGAACACCGGCGACTACACCGAGAACGTGATCTCGGTGTGCAGCGGCTCGTCCCGCCGGGGCCGATGGCGGCCGGGCCCGCGGACCCGCGCCGTGGCCGTCATGGGCGACGTCACCATCGACCTCACCGAAGCGGTGTTCGAGCAGCAGCTCACCGAGCTCCATGTGACCTGCATCCTGGGCACTGCCGAGATCCTGGTGCCGGAAAACGTCACGCTGCGCGGATTCGGCAACGGCATCCTCGGCAATTTCGACATCCGCGGGGAGTCCCGCGGCGAGACCGATCCGCAGGCCCCGGTTGTGGTCGTGCGGGGATTCGCCCTGCTCGGCAGCATCGAGGCCCGGCCCAAGCCGGGCGCCCGGCTGGTCGACCTGGCGCACCGGATGCGCCACAAGCACCACAACTAGCTACCGACTGGTTCCCGGCCACTTCCCGGCCGGTTCGCCGCACGGGGTGCATATGGCCGCGTACAGCGGGTAGGGACAGGTGCATCGTCTCTCGGCTCGTGAATACGTCGTCATACGTCGTCAGGAGTAGACCGTGCAGCATCCGCCGCATCAGTCCCTGCAGGTAGCCGCCATCGCTGTGCCGAAGTCGCGGGTGCCGTCGAGGGAAGAGGACGGCCCATGGCATGCGGAGGCGGTGTGCCGCCGGGACGAGGCGGGACTGTTCTTCGCCCCTTCCAAGGAGCCGACCGCGGCCCGGCTGTCGCGCGAGGAGGCCGCCAAGCGGGTCTGCGCCCGCTGCCCGGTCATGGTCGCCTGCCGCGAGCACGCGCTGCTCCAGCCCGAGCCGTACGGGGTGTGGGGCGGGCTCACCGCCGCCGAGCGCCGGGTGGTGCTGGCGCGGATGCGCCGGCGGGCCGCCGAGCTGCGCCAGAGCCCGGGCGCCGGGCCCATCGCCGCCGCGGGCTGAGCGGCGTACGAGCGTACGGCGCACGGCGTACGAGCGCACGGCGTACGAGCGCACGCGCCCCGGGCCCGGCCGGCGAGCGAGTCGTCCGCACACGACGAAAGGGCGGTCCCACCGCACAGGGGACCGCCCTTCGCGCGTCGTCGCGCAGCCCTCGGCCTACTCCTACTGCGCGCGGTCGAAGTCGATCGCGCTGTAGGCGCGCAGCTTCGACAGACGGTGGGTGGAGTCGATCTGCCGGATGGTGCCCGACTTGGAGCGCATGACCAGCGACGACGTGGACGCGGTCTGGGACCGGTAGCGCACGCCGCGCAGCAGCTCGCCGTCGGTGATGCCGGTGGCGACGAAGAACACGTTCTCGCCGGACACCAGGTCGTTGGTGGTCAGGACGCGGTCCAGGTCGTGGCCGGCGTCGAGGGCCCGCTGCCGCTCGGCGTCGTCCTTCGGCCACAGCTTGCCCTGGATGACACCGCCCAGGCACTTTATGGCGCAGGCGGAGATGATGCCCTCGGGGGTGCCGCCGATGCCGAGGAGCAGGTCCACGCCGGTGTCCTCGCGGACGGCCATGATGGAGCCGGCGACATCGCCGTCGGAGATGAACTTGATGCGCGCGCCGGTCTCGCGGATCTCCTTGACGATGCCCTCGTGGCGGGGGCGGTCCAGGATGACGACCGTGACGTCCTCGGGGTGCATGCCCTTCGCCTTGGCGACCCGGCGGATGTTCACCGAGGCCGGGGCGTTGATGTCGACGAAGTCGGCGGCCTCGGGGCCGGTGACCAGCTTGTCCATGTAGAAGACCGCGGACGGGTCGAACATGGTGCCGCGGTCGGCGGCGGCCAGGACGGCGATGGCGTTCGGCATGCCCTTGGCGTTGAGCGTGGTGCCGTCGATCGGGTCGACGGCGATGTCCACCTCGGCGCCGGTGCCGTCGCCGACCCGCTCGCCGTTGAAGAGCATGGGGGCTTCGTCCTTCTCGCCCTCGCCGATGACGACGACGCCGTTCATCGAGACGGTGGAGATCAGGGTGCGCATTGCGTTGACCGCGGCGTTGTCGGCGCCGATCTTGTCGCCGCGCCCGACCCAGCGGCCGGCGGCCATGGCAGCGGCCTCGGTCACCCGGACGAGTTCCATGGCGAGGTTGCGGTCGGGGGCCTCTGGAGAGACCTCGAGTTGGGGCGGCAGGTTGTGCTCGGTCATCGGAGCGCACCTTTCTGTACGACGACGGCCGGGAAGTGAGGGTCCTGGAACTCTATCGGTACGTCGACATATTGAGCAGAGGGGGTCACGTATGAGCGGCATATCGGACGCGGGATTGTCCGGAGCGGACCCCTGTCCTTGATCGTCCGGGCGGTGCGGGACGATAGGTGCGTGGCAGGTATGAAAGGCAAGCAGACGATCTGGGACATGGTCCGGTCGCTGACGTTGATCGGCATCGTCGTCGGGGGGATCTACATCTTCCTTCCCCATGACGACAAGGCCGACCCGACGCGCGTCGTCGACTACCGGGTCGAGACCATCACCGCCCGGCGGGCGGCCCCGTACCCGCTGGCCGCGCCGGTGGGCCTGCCGCAGGAGTGGCGGGCGACCTCGGTGACGTACCAGAAGAAGGACGCCCATGCCTGGCACCTGGGCTTCCTGGACCCGGACAACCAGTACGTGGCGGTCGAGCAATCCAGCGACCCCTCCGCGGCGTACCTGGCGAAGGTGACCCAGCAGGCGACCGCCACCGGGCAGAAGCAGCAGGTCGGCGATGTGACCTGGGAGCGCTGGGACGGGCCGAAGTACGACGCGCTGGTGCGGGCGGAGCAGGGGCATGTGACGGTGGTGACCGGCACGGCCTCCTTCGAGCAGCTGGCGAAGATGGCGGCGGCGCTGGAGTTCAAGAAGGCCTGACCGCCGCCCCTCGCGCTTATAGGTACATACGGCGAAGGCCGCCCCGGATGTCCGGGGCGGCCTTCGCCGTATGCGCGTACGGGGTGCGGGGTGACTCAGACGGTCGTGATGACCTGGTCGTAGTCCAGGCGCGGGGAGCGGTCGAACCAGGCGCCCTCGGCCGGCTTGCCGATGTTGATCACCATCAGCGGGGTGTGGTCGCCGTCCAGGAACTCCTTCTGGAGGCCGGAGAAGTCCAGGCCGGTCATCGGGCCGGCGGCCAGGCCGGCGGCGCGCACGCCGACGATGAAGTACGCGGCCTGCAGGGCGGCGTTCAGCACGGCGGACTGCTCGCGGACCGGGCGCTCGCTGAAGAACGCGTCCTTGGCCTGCGGGAAGTGCGGGAACAGCTGCGGGAGCTCCTCATGGAACTCGTTGTCCGCGGAGAGGATCGCGACCAGCGGCGCGGCGGCGGTCTTGGCCTGGTTGCCCTCGGACATGTGCTTCACCAGGCGCTCGCGGGCCTCGGGGGAGCGGACCAGGGTGATGCGCAGCGGGGTCTGGTTGAAGGCGGTCGGGCCGTACTTCACCAGGTCGTAGATCGCCTGGACCTGCTCCTCGGTCACCGGCTCGTCGGTGAACGAGTTCGCGGTGCGGGCCTCGCGGAACAGCAGGTCCTGGGCGGCGGCGTCGAGAACGAGGGACATCGGAAAGCCTTCTTCCATACATGCGGAGGTGAAGCGATGTCCCTGACACTACGGCGAGATAGATGAAAGTTCAACTAATGCGCTATGCGTGTGGGGCGCATCACATCCGCCCCCGCCCCGGCCTCAGCCGTCGCTCCGGCGGGCTCAGTCGTCCTCGGAGCCGCCGGCATCTGCCGCTTCCCGTGCCGCCAGCGCCGAGTCCAGACGGGCCCGGGCCCCCTCCAGCCAGTGGCGGCAGACCTGTGCCAGCTCCTCGCCGCGCTCCCAGAGCGCGAGCGAGTCCTCCAGCGAGGTGCCGCCCGCCTCCAGCTTCCGCACGACCTCGATGAGCTCGTCGCGGGCCTGCTCGTATCCCAGCGCCGTAGTCGGCTCGGCCATTCCTGCCACCTTATGTGTGTAGTGCAACCAAAATATTGCGTGAGTGTGTCGTCACTCGGCGTTGTCGCCCGGCGTCGTCACCCGGCGTCGTCACGGGCGAGCGGGCCGGCCGGCTGGAAAACCCCCACCGTCAGCTCCCCCTCCGCCACCCGCGCCCGCAGCACATCGCCCGCTGAGACATCCTCCGGCGACCGCACCACATGCCCGTCCGCCCGCTGGAGCACCGCATAACCGCGCTCCAGCGTCGCCGCCGGGGACAGCGCCACCACCCGGGCGTGGGTGTGCGTCAGCTCCGACTCCGCCCGGTCCAGCAGGTGCCCCAGCGTGCGGCGGCTGCGCGCCAGCAGCGCCTCCAGCTCGTCCTGCCGGGTCTCCACCATCCGCTGCGGATGTACGAAGACCGGACGGGCCAGCGCATGCGCCAGCCCCCGCTCCTCCCGGTCCAGCAGGCCCCGGACGGCGCGCAGTGCGCGGCCCTGCAGCTGCCGCACCCGCTCCAGCTCCTCCCCGACGTCCGGGACCACCTTCTTCGCGGCGTCGGTCGGGGTGGACGCCCGCAGGTCGGCGACCAGGTCCAGCAGCGGGGAGTCCGGCTCGTGCCCGATCGCCGACACCACCGGGGTGCGGGCCGCGGCGACCGCCCGTACGACCTGCTCGTCGGAGAACGGCAGCAGATCCTCCACGCTGCCGCCACCCCGCGCCACGATGATCACGTCGACCTCGTCGAGCGCGTCCAGCTCCTTGACCGCCTGGACCACCTGGGGCACCGCGTGCACCCCCTGCACGGCGACGTTGCGCACCTCGAAGCGGACCGCCGGCCAGCGCCGCCGGGCGTTCTCCAGCACATCCCGCTCGGCCGCCGAGGCCCGCCCCACCACCAGCCCGATCAGCTGCGGCAGGAACGGCAACGGTTTCTTCCGGTCCAGCGCGAACAGCCCCTCGGCGGCCAGCGAGCGCTTCAGCCGCTCCAGCCGGGCCAGCAGCTCGCCGATGCCCACCGGCCGTATTTCGGTGGCCCGCAGGGACAGCTGGCCGCGCGGCGCATACCACTCCGGTTTCGCCAGGACGACGACCCGCGCGCCCTCCGCCACCGCGTCCCCGACCTCGTCGAACACCTGCCGGTAGCAGGTCACGCTCACCGAGATGTCGTGCGACGGGTCGCGCAGGGTCAGAAAGACCACCCCCGCACCCGGCCGCCGCGACAGCTGGGTGATCTGCCCCTCCACCCACACCTGCCCGAGCCGCTCGATCCAGCCCCCGATGAGCCGGGACACCTGGCCGACGGGCAGCGGCGCCTCGGCCGACGTATTCAGACCCATGCAGGCAGGCTAACCGGCGCCACCGACACTGCCCTTGGGTTCCTCTCCAGGAGGAACCGCGCGTCGCCCGCGCTGGGCGAACAGCACCCCCAGCCCCACCGCCAGCCAGAGGGCCCCCACCAGCTGGGCCGTCCACGCGGCCTCGACGATCACCGCGACCGTCACCGCTGCGCCCAGCACCGGGACCACCAGGTGCTTCCACCGGCTCGGCGGCCCCTCGCCCGCCCGCTCCCCGCCCCGCTTCACCCAGAACCAGCCCACCACCGAGGCATGCAGCAGGGTGAATGCCACCAGCGCACCGATGGCCACCACCGACACCAGGTGGTCCAGCCCGTCGTCCCGGCGGGCCGCCCACACCGCGGCGATCAGCGTGACCGTGGCCGCGACCAGCAGCGCCACCCGTGGAGTGCCGCCCGAGGTGCGGGCCAGCAGGTGCGGCAGCCGCCGGTCCCGGGCCATCGCGAACAGCAGCCGCCCGGCCGCCGCCTGCCCGGCCAGCGCCGCGAAGGCCGCCCCGATCGCCTTGCTGACCGCCACCAGATCGTGCAGCCAGGTTCCGACCGAAGACTCCACCGCGTCGTAGAAGGCGGGCCCCTGCAGGGCCGGATCCGCCGCCAGCCCGGCCGCGGACACCGGGCTCAGCAGCGCCGCCAGATAGGTCTGGGCGATGAACAGCACCCCGGTCAGCCCCAGACAGCACAGCACCGCCCGGGCCACCCGCCGCGACCCTCCGGTGGCCTCCTCGGCGAAGGACACGATCGCGTCGAAGCCCAGGTACGACAGCACCGCCACCGACACCGCGCCCAGTACGGCCGCCATGCCGAAGCCCATCGAGCCGTCCCCGGTCAGCGGGGACAGCCAGCCGCGCTGCGCCCCGTCCCGGACCAGCACCGTCACCGCGGACACCAGGAACACCAGGAGCACCAGGATCTCCATGGCCAGCACCGCGAAGCCGACCCGCGCAGCCGCCCGTACGCCCCACAGGTTCAGCAGCGTGGTCACCACCACCGCCAGCGCCGTCCACACCCACCGCGACACCTCCGGCACCAGCGCGTTCATCGCGATCCCGGAGAACAGGTAGGCGACGGCCGGGATGAGCAGGTAGTCCAGCATCGCCATCCAGCCGGCGATCAGGCCCGGCCCCTCGCCGAGCCCGGTGCGGGCGTAGGTGTACACCGACCCGGCCTGCGGGGCCACCTGCACCATCTGCGCGTAGCTGAAGGCGGTGAAGGCCATGGCCACGGTCGCGCACAGGTAGACCAGCGCGACGGCGCCGTGCGACGCGGCGTCCAGGGTGCCGAAGATGCCAACCGGGGCCATCGGCGCGATGAACAGCAGGCCGTACACCACCAGATCCCGGAACCCCAGGCTCCGCCGCAGCTGCCCGTCCTCGCCCCGGACCGCCGCCCGGACCTGCGCCATGGCTTCCTCCGGGGGGCGAGGGGAACAGGGGTGTGCCCCAGTCTCTGTCGGCGGACCGATCTTCGCGCCCATCGACGCGGCCGTACGATGTGCGTATGACTGCTCCCGCATCCCGTCGCCGTGTCCTCCTCGCCGCCCCCCGTGGCTACTGCGCGGGCGTGGACCGCGCCGTGATCGCCGTCGAGAAGGCCCTCGAGCAGTACGGCGCCCCGGTGTACGTCCGGCACGAGATCGTGCACAACAAGTACGTGGTCCAGACGCTGGAGAAGAAGGGCGCCATCTTCGTCGAGCGCACCGAAGAGGTTCCCCCCGGCAACATCGTGATGTTCTCCGCGCACGGCGTGGCGCCCGTGGTGCACGAGGAGGCCGCCCGCGGCCGGCTCGCGACCATCGACGCGACCTGCCCGCTGGTCACCAAGGTGCACAAGGAAGCCATCCGGTACGCCAACGAGGACTTCGACATCCTCCTGATCGGCCACGAGGGCCACGAAGAGGTCATCGGCACCTCCGGCGAGGCTCCGGACCACATCACGATCGTCGACGGCCCGCACGACGTGGACAAGGTCACCGTCCGCGACGAGTCCAAGGTCGTCTGGCTCTCCCAGACCACCCTGTCGGTCGACGAGACCATGGAGACGGTCGACGCGCTGAAGACGAAGTTCCCGCTGCTCCTCTCGCCGCCGAGCGACGACATCTGCTACGCCACCTCGAACCGCCAGGCCGCGGTCAAGGCGATGGGCGCGGACTCCGACCTGGTCATCGTGGTCGGCTCGAAGAACTCCTCGAACTCCATCCGACTGGTCGAGGTCGCCAAGGACGCCGGCGCCCGCGCCGCCCATCTGGTCGATTTCGCGAGCGAGATCGACGAGGCCTGGCTGGAGGGCGTCACCACGGTCGGCCTCACCTCGGGTGCCTCCGTCCCCGAGGTCCTGGTCGAGGAGGTCCTGGCCTGGCTCGCGGAGCGCGGCTACGCGGACGTCGAGCTGGTGAAGACCGCCGAGGAGTCGATCACCTTCTCCCTGCCCAAGGAACTGCGCAAGGACCTGCGTGCCGAGGCGGCCGAACTGGTCGCCGGGGAGTAACTCCTTTCGTACGGTATGTCCATGCAGACGACGCAGATCATGGGCGTGGACATCGGCGGCTCCGGCATCAAGGGCGCACCGGTCGACCTGGCGCGCGGAGAGCTCGCCGCCGAGCGCCACAAGGTACTGACACCGCAGCCGGCCACCCCCGAGGGGGTGGCCGGCTGCGTTGCGGAGGTGGTCCGGCACTTCGAATGGTCCGGCCCGGTGGGGATCACCTTCCCGGGGGTCGTCACGGGCGGCATCACCCGTTCGGCCGCCAATGTCGACAAGGCGTGGGTCGGCCTGGACGCCCGCGCGCTCCTCGCCGGCCGGCTGGACGGGCTGCCGGTCACGGTCCTCAACGACGCGGACGCGGCGGGCGTGGCCGAGATGACGTACGGGGCCGGGCGCGGCCGTACCGGTACGGTCATCCTGCTCACCCTGGGCACGGGCATCGGCAGCGCCCTCTTCACCGACGGGCACCTGGTCGCCAACAGCGAGCTGGGGCACCTGGAACTGCACGGCCACGACGCGGAGAAGCGGGCCTCGGTGAAGGCGAAGGAGGACGGGGAGCTGACCTGGGAGCGGTGGGCCCACCGCCTGTCGAAGTACCTGGCCCATGTGGAGATGCTGTTCTCCCCGGACCTGTTCATCCTGGGCGGCGGGGTCAGCCGCAAGCCGGAGAAGTTCCTGCCGCTGATCGAGGGGGTCCGGGCCGAGATCGTCCCGGCCGTGCTCCAGAACAACGCGGGCATCGTGGGCGCGGCGATGGCGGCCCGGCAGGGCGGCTGAGGCCCGGGCCCGCTGGGGAGGGGCAGGCGGGGTCGGGGTCAGGCGGGATCGGGCGGCTCAGGCAGGGAGGCGGCGGGCGGCGGCCATCCGCCGCCGGTTGCTCAGCGCGGCCCGCCGCCCCAGCGCGATCAGCGCCGCGACCAGCGTTCCGGCGTACAGCCAGCCGGCCTGCAGGGACAGGGCGGTGACCACCCCCATCACCTGCCCGCCGACCCCGCCCGACCCGCCGGCGATCGGCCACACGCCGACGGCGAAGGCGATCGGGACCGAGACCGGCGCGGTGACCAGGTCGGCGGGCCGCACCCAGACGGCCGTCGCCGCGGCCACCGGCAGGAACAGCACCCCGTACCCGGTCAGCGAGGCGTCGAAGAGCAGCCAGACGATCCCGCCCGCCAGCACCATGGCGGCACAGGCGAACAGCCCGCCGCCGAGACCGGTCAAGAGCGCCGTCTCCCGCGCCCTCGGCAAGCTCCGCCAGGACCCCGAACTCAGCCCGGAGCTCTGCCCGGCCTCCTGAC